>JAHEMU010000443.1 GCA_024643485.1 Cytophagales bacterium | reverse complement strand
CTGGGTTATCAGATATTGAGATTTTAAAATCAGGAACCATTAATCCAGCCGTGTTTTTTGGGAAATCTGATGAATTTGGAAGCGTGGAAGTCGGGAAGTCTGCCGACCTTTTGTTATTAAACATGAACCCCTTGGAAAACGCGGAAAATACATCCTCAATTGAGGTCGTGTTTTACCGTGGACAACTCTTGAATAAAGCGGAGATTGATTCTCAGCTGCAGGCGATAGCGAAGAAATACCATCCCTAGGCCATGAACGCAGAATTTTATAGAGATTATTGCATTCGAAAGAAGGGGGTGACCGAAGGGTTTCCATTTGATCAAAAAACATTGGTGTTTAAAGTTGGTGGAAAGATGTTTGCCTTGACGGATATTGACGAATTTGATTTTGTGAATTTGAAATGCGATCCCGAACGTGCAGTGGAATTGAGAGAGCGATACGAGGGGGTGAAGCCAGGATATCACATGAATAAAAGCCAGTGGAATTCCGTATATGTAAATACCGATGTAGGGGATCAATTATTCTATGAATTGATCGATCATTCCTATCAATTAATCGTTGATTCTTTACCTAAAAAAGTGAGAATCGAATTCGGACTTTAAGTCATCACAAGTTCAATTTTTAAATTTGAAGGATAAATTATCGGACGATTATTGAGGCTCTTTTATCTGTATTAATGTAAATTCAGCCTGCGTTTGTTTTATTCAATGAAATTATAGTGTTACTTTTAGGCTGAAAAATTGGGGCCCCTATATAATGCGTAGGAAAAACTTAAAGTTCAACGAACTTAAGAGGATGATTTTGGCTGCTCTGTTTGCGAGCTTCAGCCTTGTTTTGGTTACGTCCTGTAGTCAGAAGATGGTATGCCCTGCCTATCAAAGTGCTTTCCTTTTCGATACTACCGCACTGAAAAATAAGTTCAGTTATTTTATTAATGACACGCCTAAAATCATCGAGGTTAATAAAAATAAATTTTTGTTAATTGAACCTGTACCTTATCGAAAGATGATGGCAAGTTTTAGAACGATAGAGATGCTCCCGATTTATCCAGTGATACCTGACTCCTTGCGATTGACAGGTGATGCACAAATGGATGCGGAAAAAGACATTCAAGATAGTTTAGGTGTGCAAAAGCCACCACTACACCCCGGACTGATCGGAACCAAGTTTAATGTGGAGCAGGAAAATTATATGTACTACTTCCGAAAAATTTTGGTGTTGCCGGATGTTCGTGGCGAAGCGGCAGAGCCCGTTAAACTCACCTTTAAGGAAAAATTAAAAAAACTCTTCAAGCGTAAAAAAGGTAAGCGGGTCAAAAAGTCAGAAAGAATGGCTGAAACTAGTGAACCTGGAACAAATGCCATTGACCAACCAGAAGAGAAAAAACCATTCTTCAGCAAATTCAAACGCCAAAAGAAATCAGCTGAAATTGATATCGACCCTAACGCCCCTCCTCCTGAACAAAAGGAAGACGACGGAGGTGGTACTGATGAAAATGGGAACGGTGGTTAATTTCTTAACAATTGCTTAAAGTGTTTTCGCTTTAGTGGGATGTTTTCTCGCTGTAAACTTGGCATTCCCGCTTCAATCCAGCAACTATACCAAAAACTGGCAATCATAAACACCGACTGATTAAATTGATTTTCAATCATGTTTTCTAATTTTGCGTAATACCGATCGCAAAAGGCCTTTGAGTAGGTGCGCGTTGTTGAATTCCCTCTTTTTTCAAAGCTAAATTTATTGGTGTGTCCGATTTCAAAAGTGGTATTTATTTCTTCAATGAAAACCTTTGGTAAAAGTGAGTGCGCAAATAGGATATCCGTCCACAGCCTTTCCTCGATGTTCGGAAAATATTCAGCCTTTCGGAAAGAAAATTCAAACGATGGGAAATAAAGTTCAATAAGACGACTTTCCCAAAGTCCATGTATTCCGACCTGATTTGTGAATTGTCCATTGTAATTGGAAGTAGTGTGCAAGGGAACATGGGCATCTGCGATATAATGACCAATTTCTGCAGATATTTTAGTAATGACCTCCGGTTTTTTGGATTTGAAAGCCTCAATCAATCGATATTTGTAAATTTCTAAATTCCATGGGAGAATACCATGATGTTCAAAATCATTTTGCGGATGTTGTAAATACTCATGAAGAGGGATGGGGAATGGGAAAATAAGAGCGGAATCGTATTGATCGAGGTCGATAAAATGCCTAGGGCCTTCTTTTTCTACCATATATCTTCTTTTGTCG
>JAHEMU010000109.1:4344-8192 GCA_024643485.1 Cytophagales bacterium | reverse complement strand
CAAAAATATTACCGTCCCACCTTTTGTCCCGTACATTCCGGTATATGAAATCACCCCTTCTTCTTCTTTTTCAGGTGTTCTTAATTTTCTGCCGAATTCAAGTACCAAACCGTTCATATAGGAAACGGCAAAAAACCACGCCAGACCCCAATGTGGATTTGAATCGCCCAGCAACCAATCGAGTCCACTGGAATAGATATCAATTAATGGTATAATAACCATATGTGAAGTGATGTAAATTATTTGATGTTTCTTTAACCACGTAGGTACAAAGAATTCAACCCCCATTAGCAATAAATAGGCAATCACCATCAGATATAACAACAACATATTAGTTTGGAAGGTAGCGATTACTGCAATTTGAATAACTGCCACAAACCAGCCAATCCTCTTTAATTCAGAAAGAGAAATAAGCCCCCTAGGAACCGGCAAGTAGGTCCGGTATTTAGCGTCGTCTTCTTTGTCTTTAAATTCGTCAAAAATTCGAACCAAAAAAAACAATGTTACCGTAGCAAACACCCCGATCAAATAATCAGAAATAGAAATAAATCCATCTACGCCACGACAAATTCTGGAATATGAAATAGCGGAAAAAGTAAATGCCGCAATCATTATACCGTGTGCAATAAACGGAAAACGTTCCTTTTGATAGATTAGAAAACGTTTAAATAATGGTTCTTGAACACTCATTTTTTTCTACCCAGATTTTCATGAGCACGAGTAAAATGATCTATCGACATGGCAGCCGCTATTGAAATTTCACCTGCTAAAGCGGTTGCGCAGCATATTTCAGCAAATTTTTTCGCTTTTCCAGGGCCACGACACCCTAATAGTTCAAGACATTCAGCCTGAGTTGGCAAATTGGTACCCCCTCCTATCGTTCCAATTATGAGTCCTGGCATGGTAAGCGATACATATAAATCGCCCTCATCTGTTATTTGCATTCTGGTTAAACCGATTGAAGTTTCCGCAATACAGGCTACATCCTGTCCACATGCGATGAACAAGGCCGTTAGTCCGTTGGCAATATGTCCCTGAGCACCAATTGACCCACTTTGAACTACTGCCAAAGTAGATGCTTGCCAATACTTTGAAATCCGATCAGGAGTTGTTTTCAGTACCTTTTCAACGATTTCTTTCTTCAACACAATTTCAGTAGTCACTTTCTTGCCTCTAACGTGTGTAAAAGCCAAAGATGTAGCCTTTTTATCGCCTGAATAATTGGATTCGATGTACCATTCAAGGGGCTTAATTGGACAATTTTCCAAAATATGCCTACAAATATAATCCGTACAAATGGTCACCATATTTTGTCCTGCCGCATCACCCGTAGAAAATTCAAAAGTAAGAATGGCAGAATTTCCCTCTACATTCGTCCTCAATTCATTTAGCACCGCATAATTACTTTTTTCCTTCACCATTTCTTTCAGCTCCCCTAAATGAATGTGTACCCATTTGACAAATAAAGCAACCGTTACTACGTCTTTAAATTTAAAAAAAGGACTGCGTTGAACTCCTTCAGAAAGACTGACCGCCGTTATGCCGCCGCTGAGTCTACACGCTTTCATTCCTCGACTATAGGAAGCCACTAATGCGCCCTCCGTTGTAGCCAGTGGAATAAAAAAATCTCCTTCTGCATGTGTACCGTTGATCAAAAGAGGTCCTGCAAGGCCTACTGGTACTTGAGTCATTCCAATAAAATTTTCCACATTTCCAGCGAAGCAATTTTCTGAATCAATGGGTTTTCTTCCTGAAAGCACATCCACATTTGCTCCACTTTCTTGAAGCATTTGAAGTCTGGCTTGTTTCCCTTCTTGGTCATTAGCCGTGTTTAAAGAAACATTTTCCAATTGGGCTAGTTCTTCTGCCGTTTTGGGCCTAAGCTGTGCATAATAAGCTTCAATTGTTTTATTTTCTTCAAAATCGCTGATAATTTTATTTACATTTTTACTTGAGGTACTCATCGTAATTTCAATTTATTGAAAAATATAGTGTTTTTTTTGGGATTTACAATGCGGATGAGAGTGGCGAGTGGTTAGTGGTTAGTGCAAATCAGCGAACATCGAACCATGAATGAACACAGTTGGAGTTGGAGGGTGAGCAAGAGCAAGAGGTAGGGAACAGGTGGTAGGGAAAAGGTAGTCGGTGACAAGGAACGACTCCGTAACGACGTCCAATTGGACGTCGAACAACGGTCGAATACTTAATACTACCTGCAACCAAAACCACCCAGTAAATCAGCGAACCGCGATAAACGAAATAGAATATTAGTAAACCTTCAGAAATAATTTTAATTTTGAGTAAAATTTGAAAAAAGATGAAAACAGCAGAAATACACACTAAAAAAGGAGTAATGAAAATTGAATTTTTCGAAAAAGATGCTCCCATCACCGTAAAGAACTTTATTGAATTAGCTGAGCACAATTTTTATGACGGTTTAACTTTTCACCGAGTTATCCCTAATTTTGTAGTTCAAGGGGGTTGTCCGAATGGCACTGGCGCTGGCGGACCCGGTTATCAAATTAATTGTGAATTAGACGGTGAAAACCAATATCACGATCGTGGAGTGTTGTCAATGGCTCACGCAGGCCGCAATACTGGAGGATCTCAGTTTTTCATTTGTCATAACCGACAAAACACGCAACATCTCGACCGCAACCATACCGTATTTGGTAAAGTAGTTGAAGGATTGGACGTGATTGACATGATCCAAGCTGGAGATGTAATGGAAAAAGTGGTGATCACAGAAAATTAATTTTAAGCAGACATAAAAAAAAGCCATTCCAGGTAATTGGGATGGCTTTTTTCGTTTAGACTTAACCTATTTAATTTAAATTTCAGTTGGTATATTATTTTCCCTTCCAACCTTTTATCCTAATTGCGTGTTTTATATAAAAAAAGAATTATGCGCTACCTATCGCCCACGTACTATTTCACATTTGTTCTACTTACTTTCATCGTTGCATGTGGGGATCCATTAGAAGAAGTAATTATCTGTAGGGCTGAACCTCTTATTACAGAAACATCCACTCAGGAAGAGGACATTAAGGTTCTTTCTGATTTATATAACGAGATAACTAGCACAATAAATACCTATTCATGCACCAATGGAATGAATTGGACTTTTACAGTAATCGGCTACAAAGCGTGCGGCGGACCAAAAGCCTACATAGCCCTTCCTAAGGAGTTAAAAAATGAAAGTTTTTTAACTAAAATTGCATGCTATACATCGTTGGATGAAATTTACAGCAATAAATACGACCTTAGTTCTACCTGTGATATCACAAAACAACCCACGTCGGTTAGTTGTGAAAACGGAAAACCCATTTTAGTGTATTCATAATAATTCAATATTGAAAATAAACTTTTAAATTCAAGCTCCTTACCAACTTATAAGCCTGATTTAAAATGAAGTTTTCTATTTCCTTTCGCTCTCCCTTTGGTCTTTTAATTGTAGCAGTCTCCCTAATTTATGGAATAGCTGGTTATTACTTTCAAATTGGTTGGCCGGCGTGGGTCATGGCGCTAACTGGGCTAATTCTTGGGTTTATCATCCCCATTACCGTGTACATGGTGCTGAGGGTTCTCTTTAAAAGACTAAATAGAATACAACAAAAGGACTATTTGTATGGGATAAGTACAATATGTGCATTAATCATATTAACACAATACACCTTCAAATGGCCTGAAACCATTTTTTATTCCGGAATGGGGATATTAATTGTATCAGCCTTCCTTCTTTACTTTGGAATAAATAAACGACCGGAAAATGCTACTTACGGAATAGGTGCTATTCTTCTTTCATTTCTCCTTTTGGCAGGTAGTATCTATTGGTTATATCAAGATGG
>JAHEMU010000109.1:0-4259 GCA_024643485.1 Cytophagales bacterium | reverse complement strand
CTCGGAATTTTATCAATTACCCACAAAAACTCTGGGGACTTTGGGAATTGATAATCCTTCAAATCCTGGTAATCATACATTTTCTACCTTTACTTATGGAAGCGGAACCGATGCCAAACGTTCGGAATATGCTGAAGGTGTAACCTATAGAACTGAGTCGGTAGACGGTTCAAAACTGCTACCCGATTGGAAGGAGAAAAAGAAAAAGTGGCGGGAGAAATTTTGGAAATTTCCAATTGATAGCCTGCCGCTAAACGCACGGGTAACATTTCCTGAGGGTGAAGGCCCGTTCCCATTAATACTAATTGTTCATGGAAACCATTCGATGCTTGATTATTCGGACGGTGGGTATGAATATTTAGGCGAAATGTTTGCCAGTAAAGGATTTATTAGCGTTTCCGTGGATGAAAATTTCCTAAACGGGCACTGGTCAGGTGATTTTATGGGTAAAGAAATGGCCTTGCGGGCCTGGATATTACTAAAGCATTTAGAAAATTGGCAAAATTGGAATGAGGATAAAAATCACGACTTGTACGGCAAAATTGATATGAATCAATTGATGCTTATCGGTCATTCACGTGGTGGAGAGGCCGTTTCAATTGCGGCAGCATTTAACAAAATGAAAGCCTTACCCGAGAATGCACTCGTACCTTTCAATTTCAACTTCAACATCAAAGGAGTAGTGGCCTTAGCCCCAACTGATTACCGATATGCCCATCGTATTCCACTTGAAAATGTCCATTATTTATCACTTCAAGGCTCATACGACTCTGATGAGGCCAGTTTTTGGGGCCTACGTGCCTTTCGGCGTCTACAATTTACTGATTCAAGTTTCTGGATGAAAGCAGGAGTGTATATACATGGAGCCAATCATTCTCAATTTAATACCTCTTGGGGTACTTCAGATGCTGGCCCTCCTAGTGAATGGTTATTAAACAGAGGATCCATTATTTCCCAGGAAAATCAACGTTCGATTGCTAAACTTTATTTGGGAGCCTTTTCTGAAGTAATTTTCAATCATAGAAAGGAATACCTCCCCCTCTTCCAAAATTCGTTAAACATTCACGATTGGCTGCCTGATACCTATATTTTGGATAACTATAGTACTTCTGGTTTTACCTCTTTTGCAAACTTTGAAAATGACATTGACCCAGGAAAGGACAAAAACGGAATAAGTTATATTGGAAAAATGCTAAAAACGTGGAAAGAAGAACAATTAAAAGCACGCGACAACGGCAGTATGGAAAATCATGCAGTCGTATTAGGGTGGGACTATGGAGACGAGATGGAAAAGGATTCGATTGCTTCGTGGACAATGAATCTGACTGAGCACTCCTTTAATTATTTAGACAGCGCGGGTTATTTGAAATTCTCTATTTCCCAGGTGAAATTGGAAAGTTCTAAAAGAGCCGATTCAATAATTAACAAATCCGTTAATTTTACCATATCTCTATCCGATCATGCTGGAAAAACGGCTCAATTTGAATTAGCAGAAGTTATTCAGCTTGCACCTCCCCTTTTATCCATTTTTGCAAAAACGGAAGACATAAGCAATAAAATTGGTAAATCTTGGGAGCCTCAATTTCAAACGGTTCTTATTCCAATTGGAAAAATCTATGAGAATAATCCGGAGTTAAACCTTTCAAATATACGGGAGATCCAATTGGTCTTTGATAAAACGTTAAAAGGAGAAGTTATTTTGGATGATTTTGAGTATTCCAGAATTCGATAATATAAGTCCATATATTACCCGGTATTAAATATGTGGTTTAAATTTCCTACCTTTGCGCCCTTAAATTTTATAAGGAATGCTATCAGTACAAAATATTTCCCTCGCTTACGGAAAGAGAGTATTATTTGACGAAGTGAATGTAAAATTCACTCAAGGAAATTGCTACGGCATCATCGGTGCCAATGGAGCGGGAAAATCAACTTTTCTAAAAATATTGGCTGGAGACATCACTCCCAATACTGGCTCTATTCAACTAGAACCAGGAAAACGGATGGCTGTATTAAATCAAAATCACTTTGCTTTTGATAACGAGGTGGTGCTAAATACAGTACTGATGGGGCACCTGCGTTTATGGGAAATTATGAAGGAAAAGGATGCCATTTATTCCAATCCTGAATTTTCAGAAGCTGATGGTAACCGAGCCGCAGAATTGGAAGCGGAATTTGCCGATATGGAAGGTTGGAATGCAGAGTCGGATGCGGCGGCCTTATTGAGTGGATTGGGAATAAAAGAGGAGGACCATTATAAGCTAATGAGTGAGTTGAACGGACATCAAAAGGTTCGTATTTTGCTTTCTCAGGCTCTTTTTGGTAATCCAGACATTCTAATTCTCGATGAGCCTACCAACGATTTGGACTTAGATACCATCGAGTGGTTGGAAAATTACCTACTCGATTTTAATAATACAGTTATTGTAGTTTCTCACGATAGACACTTTTTAGATACGGTTTGTACTCACGTTGCTGATATCGACTTTGGAGCCATAAAAGTGTTTACTGGAAACTATTCTTTTTGGTACGAATCAAGTCAGCTGGCATTGGCACAACGCTCGTCAGCAAATAAAAAAGCGGAAGATAGAAAGAAAGAACTTCAGGAGTTTATTGCTCGATTTAGTGCGAATGCTTCTAAATCTAAACAAGCAACGGGTAGAAAAAAACTACTTGAAAAGATCAATATCGATGAAATTCAGCCCTCAAATAGAAAATATCCCGCCATCATATTTCAACAAAATAGAGAAGCTGGAACTACCATTCTAGAGGTAAAGGAACTATCAAAATCCATTGAAGGTAAATCACTGTTCAAAAAACTGGACCTATTCGTTAATAAGGGAGATAAAATTGCATTTTTAGCGGAAGACTCACTTGCTGTAACCACTTTTTTCAAAATTATCATGGGTGAAGATAAGGCAGACTCAGGATCGTTTACTATTGGTCAGACTGTGACAGAGGGATTTTTGCCAAATAATAATGAGGCTTATTTCAATACAGACATCAGCTTAATCGAATGGTTACGTCAATATGCTCCGGGTGAAAAAGATGAGGTTTATTTACGTGGATTCCTTGGAAAAATGCTATTCACAGGGCAAGAATCATTGAAAAAGGCAAATGTGTTATCAGGGGGTGAGAAAGTGCGATGCATGATTTCAAGGATTATGCTCCAAGGTGCTAATCTGTTAATCTTGGATGAACCTACCAATCACCTCGATTTGGAGTCTATCATGGCATTTAACAAAGCACTACAAAATTTCCCTGGAACGGTATTATTCACATCGCATGACCATACATTTACCCAAACCGTGGCGAATCGAATTGTGGATTTACGATCAGATGGATTCAGGGATTTCTTGGGAACTTACGACGAATATCACGAAAAGAAAATGGCGGAACAAATGTAAAACCATTCGATTGGACATTTTTACATTTGTTCAAATCACGTACTGTTACATCGCGTAAAAGCCCATTAAAATGTTACTAATCTGAACATTTTAATGGGCTTTTTTGGTACCTGTGGTACGGGACAGAGATTTTGTTAGTTATTGTAAATCTCTACGCCACGAATATCATCATCTCATTTCGGCCGAAATTTTTTGAACTTCATCCAAAACGCGTAACAAATTACCACTCCATAATTTTGCTATATCGTCTTCTGAATATCCTCTGCGTACCAATTCGAGTGTCACATTAAAGGTTTCTGAAGCATCGTCCCAACCATCAATTCCACCACCACCATCAAAATCAGAGCTGATTCCAACATGGTCGATTCCGATTTTCTGAACCATATAATCGATATGATCAACAAAGTCAGATACGTTCGGACGGGCAATATCGCCAGTTAGTGAATCCATTTGAGCACCTGCTTTTTGCTGTACTTCTTGGTACATGGCCCACACTTTTTCTTGCTCATCGGGTTTCATGTTTCTTATTTCCCCTCTGCTCGGAATAACATATCCCAAATCCTCAGCCACTTGTTTGAAAACTTCTTGTCTTTTTTCAGAATATGCTTTGCTCTTTTCGGCATTTACGTAGTCACCAAGAGCAACAGCCTGAACTACTCCTCCGTTATCTTTCATCCATTGTAATTGTTCATCATCCAAATTACGACTCACATCACAAACGGCACGAGCAGAGCTATGTGATGCGATTATTGGAGCTTTTGTCAATTCAATCATTTGTTTCATGGCTTCTTTTGAAGGATGGGAAACATCAATCATAATACCCCATTTATTCATCTCAGCAATTGCCTGTTT
>JAHEMU010000442.1 GCA_024643485.1 Cytophagales bacterium | reverse complement strand
CCGTCAATTCCTGCTTGAAAGTAATTTTCCATATACTGTACCGCATGGCTGACATTATAAAATACAGGGTTCTGAAATCCGGATTTTCTTACTGCCTTTACCATTTTCTCAACAAAATCGGCAACTTGCTTTGGCTCACCTCGGTGATGTGGTTCGTTGCTTATTTCCACTGCTAATAAATCGGGATCGTTTTTATAAGCAAGACCTGTAAATTTGTTTTTATGATTAAGAAACTGTTCTAGGTAATTTTCTTGAGCAGCTATTGCATCAGGATTTATCAAGCAATTTCCCTTTCCGTATTTATGTGAAAATCCTGGAGTATCGCCATCTGGCTCGGGCCATCCATCCCCCCAAAAAGCAATAGGAGTAAGCACATAATGTATTTGGTTCCTTTTAAGTTCAGCAATCAGAAAATCAAATGCTTCGAGCTGCGGACTCTCCAATAGATTTCCCAAAGAGTCACTAATTTCAGTGTCCCAAACGTGAATTCTATATAAATCAAAGCCCAGCCGTTTAAAGTAATAGACATCCTTTTGAATTTCCTTTTGAATATCTAGACCCATTTTCTGTGACGATCGAAAAGCATGCGCAAAAGGGGCCGTATAATTCACTCCAAATCCGTGTACCTCCTTGCCTGTTTGAGTGTATCGCATAACCCCTTCCTGGTCTACTTCAACACTTTTCACCCCGTTTTGAGCCTGAATAACCAAACCAAAAAACATGGTCAAACAAAACATACCCAACTTTTTATAATTCAGTCCCATTTTGCCTTCACTTTTGACCTTATTTAATTTCTTTTCCAATTTTTATTTGGTCCATCAATTCATGTACAGCTGCCGATAAAGTAATCCCTCCATTTTGGAGTTGGTTTTTAAATTGATTCATCATTTGAATTATTGCTTCATTTTGATGAAATGCATTTAATAACTCTTCTTCTACCAATTGGTTCAATTTCAACGCCAATTGATTGTTTCTCAATTCAACCAACCTGCCTGAATTTCTCAGAGACTCTACTGCATTGGAGGCTGAAAGCAAAACTGCTTCAATTGTTGTTGCATCCTGTACAGTTGTGGAAAAGATGCCAATATTATTTAACTCTTCAGGTCGAAGGACATGAAGTGCATTTTTTAAATCTTGAGTAGAATTTCTGAGAATAGCATCGGACAACAAGTCACTTTTTGTAAATACAAACGTATTTGCCAACTCCATTACCCCTCGCTTAATACCCTGTAGTTCATCTCCTCCTCCTGCATTTAACAGTAGCAAAAAATGATCTGACAGCTGCCTTACTGATGTTTCTGACTGACCTACGCCAACGGTTTCAATAAGTATATGGGTGTATCCTGCCATTTCACAAAGTAAAATGACTTCATAGGTATGAAGTGCTACTCCACCTAGCGTATTTCCTGAAGGAGAAGGGCGAATATAAACATTGGGGTGAGCGGTTAATTTCTCCATTCTAGTCTTATCGCCGAGGATGCTTCCTCCGGTAACCGGACTTGAAGGGTCGATACTTAATACCGCAACTGAATGTTTTTCAGCCAATTGCCCACCAAAAACTTCAATAAAAGAACTTTTTCCAACCCCAGGAGGACCTGAAATCGCAATTCTCGAACTT
Source organism: Cytophagales bacterium (assembly GCA_024643485.1). Taxonomy (GTDB): domain Bacteria; phylum Bacteroidota; class Bacteroidia; order Cytophagales; family Cyclobacteriaceae; genus JAHEMU01. The sequence goes on along the minus strand of JAHEMU010000442.1, from coordinate 639 downwards.
TTCTGATTTCCTGTATATCCATCTAGGATTTCAGTTAAAAAACTCCGATCCTCCTTTTTTTTACTTTCTGCTAAGGTGATAGCCCTGCCCAACCAAAGCCTGCTACCTTGCACAATTTCCTTCCTCCACTCTATGGCCGGCTTATTCAAATGATTCATCATTGATTTATACTCAAACCTCAATTAAAATTGAATATAACTAAAAATTTAGCGTAATTTAGATAATCACCAACATAGTAGGTATGCGATTTCGTAAAAATTTATGGCTCGACAATCTGTTTGGCACCGTATTTATCTTTGTATTGATGGGTGCCATCTTTGGAATTTCACAATTCAGAATATTTGATGCATTAGATCCTATCGGAAATGCACTTGATGATATGGAAATGACCGACCTGGTTTTTTCTCAAATTCGAGAAGATCCGGTGTTAGATACTAATATCGTGGTAGTGAACATTGGATATTTAAGTCGTGGTGATGTAGGAAGGCAAATTCAAATCATCAGTGATTATAATCCCAAAGTAATTGGGATGGATATGTTTTTTGGTGAATTGCCTGAATTTTTATTAACTGAAAATTCTGATTCTGATGACTCGTTATTAAGTGTCGCTATTTCAAACGCCCCCAACATGGTTATGGT
>JAHEMU010000441.1 GCA_024643485.1 Cytophagales bacterium | reverse complement strand
TTCCTTTGTCCATTACTCCAAATCCATTCATTTCATATAAAGAAGTTGAAGAAACAATTCCAGAATATCCACTTGTACGAGACGGTAAACTTAACATTTCGAAAGCCGCCGCATCTATGGGGTCGGTAATCATCGCAATTAAATTGATTCGAATATTATTAGCCAATGCCTTTTCTGCTACCATATCTGAGGTCACGGTGTTGCTTTCGTCAGGTAAATTATGAGCAATAACCGTCAAGTTACGATTCGATAATTCTGGAAAAGCAATTAGTTTATCCAATGCTATATCAACTCCATCGTAAAAATTAGATGACCCGCCCTCATCGTAGTATGAATAATAAGCGATTTTAGCTAAATCTTCATACGACTGATCAAAAATACCCTTTGAAGAATCAAATACCCAGAAACTCACATCACGTCCATATTTTCCATCTCGAGCATAAGCGCCAATTCCAATGTGATTATCTGTTTCTTTTTTCCCTTCAATCAACATTTTATTCAACGCTCGCACCCTTAAATTAAAATTATCATAAGATTTCATTCCCCAAGAGTTATCCATAAACACAAGATTAGTATATGGATCGGGGTTAACGTTTCTTAAAGTATCGTACCCCTCTATGGTTAAGGTAAATTCGCCAAAATCAGCTGACAAAAAATCATTTTGATTTAACCATTTATAGTCAAAAGCATTTCCTCCTATATGTGCCGCTACATCTAATTCAAGTAAAATTTCAGTTGTAGAATAGCTGATGAAATTCACATCCAACACATACGCATTTGAAGACCCTATCATGTTTTTATCAACAGGCTCTGTATAGTCTTCCTTTACGCAGGAAAACATTAAAAACAACCCAAAAATGAAGAATATCTTTTGCATTAATCTGTGTAAATTACATGTCCTTTTCTAAGTTTTTGGAAATTTAAAGTTCTAGATAATACCCACTCAATTTGGACATAATCTGCTTCGGGATACAAATTCAAATCTCCACCAAACCGCTTTACCATACGAATAGAGGAATATTTATCTTTTACTTTTAAGCCAACACCCACTATGTAGGAGTAATAATTGTTCTCGTTATATAATACACCGTACATTTCCTTGTCAGAAATAAAAACAGAAATACCATCCGACACATTGCTGTCTAATTCCTTGTTCTTCTCACTGTAAAAGTTGAATTCATATTGCAATCCACCAATGATAAATGGCCCATTGGCTTTACTAGTCAATTTAAACGAAACCAAAGCTGGTAAAGCCCAACTGGTTTTGGCTACTTTAAAGGTGCTCCAATTTCCATCCAACAAATTCCCAAGAGGCGTAGGATATAAGACAGGTATTTTGATAGATTGAAAAGTGCCTTTAGGCTCCAAAGTAAGCATCCAGCGTTTATAATCGACATTGATATTAATCCCTGTGGAGGCTCCGCTCACCCAATTTCTATATTCTGGCAAATCATCCTTTTCATCATTTCCGGTATAATAAATAAAGTATGAATTTTGTGGGAAAATAAAATTATCGTCAAATTTTACATCTTGAAACACGGTTAGTCCAAGAGTAAACCCAGTAGAAATACGTTGAGAAAATACCGTATTTCCTAGGAAAAGTAAAATGATGATGTATCCTATCTTCTTCATCTGTAAAATCGATAACTCACTCTAAACACATTAAAACCTCCATCCAGAAAATAGGCTCCTTCGTCAGTAATTAGTTCCCAGTCCATTTGAAGGCCCCATAGAATCTCAAATTTATCTAAATAAACTTTAGCCATATACAACTGACTTGTTCCTTTCTTTTGAGAGAATTCCGGATCTACCGTCACATTTAATTCAGCTCCTGGTAAAAACACAAACTGAAAGTTTTTCTTCTTTATAAGAGATAACAATTCCAAACCAACGAATGCATTCGCCTTGTAATACATACCTGGAAAGAAATCTGCCCGAACACCAATATTGATATTTTGACCTAAACCATCTTCACCTTCAATTAACAGTACTCGGTAGGCATAGCCCACACCAACTCCGTAATTATGTCCAGGTGCCAAATTACCCGGATCATCATTTTCAGGATCTAAATCAATGGCGTAAGTAAGAGTTGCATGAAATTCACTTCTTCCGTACATAAAAGGATTAAGAATCCGTTTATCATAAGAAGAATATTCTCCATCCTGAGCCTGAAGGCCTATATTAATAAAAAAAAGCAAGGGAAATGCTAAAAGGTATTTCAAAGCAGCTATAATTTAACGACACTTTCAAGATAAACGATTC
>JAHEMU010000440.1:1219-2263 GCA_024643485.1 Cytophagales bacterium | reverse complement strand
GTGACTAATGAACCGTAAACTAGAACATCTGCAGCTTTAATACGCGCAATTACTTCATCGTTACTTTGGATAAAATCCCAAGCGGCTAAAGAACTTATTTCATAATGTGAATCACCAGAATGATCCTTCTGAATGGATACTATCCCTGTAGGTTTATGCGGTATTTTTTGGATTAAAGACGCATTAATATTCAGCTTTTCAGCTAAATCAATTAAAATATTGCCGTTTTCGTCGGTACCAACTGCACTTATGATGGTGGAATTAATTCCGAGAATCGCGAGATGAGCCGCGACATTAAACGGGGCACCTCCTGGTTTTTTCCCGGAAGGAAATAGGTCCCAAAGCATTTCGCCAAAGCAAATAACGGAAGGTTTTGATGGTATCACGTATTTTTAATTTGATTGAATTTGGTCTTCCATTTCTTCCAAACTTACTCCTTTTGTTTCCGGCATTATTTTCCAAACAAAAAAGAATTGAATCACCATCATAATTGCAAAAAACAAGAAAATAGGACCTCCGTCAAACTTATTTACAAAATACGGAAAGCTATTGGCAATTACAGCCGCTAATATCCAATGAGTAAAGCTGCCGAGTGATTGGCCTGCAGCACGAACTTTATTTGGAAAAATTTCACTAATAAATACCCATATTACCGCGCCTTGAGACATGGCAAAGAAACCGATATATACGAATAAATAAAGAGGCACCAAGGCGAAGTCCGAAGTAAAAAAGGATTGACTGACAAGCCCTAAGGTGGTAATTAATCCAAAAGTTCCTATATACATTAGTCGTTTTCTTCCTGAACCATCAATAATAGCCATTCCAATAATAGTAAAAATCATATTAATTAAAGCAACGCCAGCAGAAGAAAGTAGGGCAGAGCTGGCGCCTAGTCCTGCCATTTCAAAAATTCTCGGAGTATAATAGATGATGGCATTAATGCCTGAAACTTGATTAAAAAAGGCTATTAAAAAAGCAAATTTAATTGGTATTTTATACTTTTTATTAAACAAAACACCTGGATGAGTTTTAGTTTTTTCATCT
>JAHEMU010000440.1:0-1209 GCA_024643485.1 Cytophagales bacterium | reverse complement strand
TTTTAATAATAAGCCACCGAGAGCTCTCTGGAATTCGAAGGATCAATAACATGAATATCGCCGCCGGAATAGTTTCAACTCCTAACATCCATCGCCAATCATTTGGCGTAAGCCCATCAATTAAATAATTAGATAAAAATGCGATTAAAAATCCGAAAACAATGTTAAACTGGTAAAGCGCTACTAATCGTCCTCTAGATTCTTTCGGAGAGAGTTCAGCAATATAGGTTGGAGCAACAACAGAGGATGTACCTACCCCTAATCCTCCCAAAAATCGAAAGACCATAAAGACGTAAAAATTCGTTGCAAACGCCGACCCCAAAGCTGAAAGTAAGAAAAGAATAGCTACTATAAATAAAGTAGCTCGTCTTCCTAGTTTATCCGAAAGCAATCCTCCAATTAATGCTCCAATTACTGTTCCATACAATGCAATTGCTACGGCTAATCCATGCCAAAAGTCATCCAATTTCCAAAATGATTGTATGTCTTGCTCAGCCCCTGAGATAACAGCCGTGTCAAACCCAAACAGAAACCCTCCTAATGAAACCGAGACAGACCAAAAAATGACTTTTTTATTCATGTATGTTCTCTACGTTCTTGATGAAATGAAAATATAGGGAAATATGATTAAAAATTTATTAAATGAGATAGTTAAGTGATGAATGTCATTTTAACATGCATACTGATTTTGTACCTTGATTACACAAAAGGAGAAGTATGATCATGGAGGTGAATAAAAATAAGGTACAATGGCTGATAAAGGAAATTGATAGAATTATTTCCATTTTATTAGAGGATGAAGAGAAGTATTTAAAAAATACGGGAGGCGAACATGTCCGATTTAAAAATAGTGCCTTGAATTTAAGTCATTATATGTCTCTTCGAGGATTAGATATTCGAAAAATCCAACGAAATCTGGGTGATTTGGGGCTTTCGAGGCTTGCTAGGTCGCAACAACATGTGCTATCAAGCCTATATCACTCAAAAGCAGTTTTGTGTGCACTTTCAGATAGTAAGTTGGAATATTGGCCAGATCAACTGGTGTCAATTAAGGAAGGAAGAAAACTTAGTAGTAAACATACCAGAGATTTACTCGGGGCAAGAACCACTGGAAGAAAGGTCCGTATTATGGTTACTCTTCCATCTGAAGCCGCAACTAATGCTGAATTGGTGCTGAATTTGGTTAAAAAAGGGATGAATACAGCACGA
>JAHEMU010000439.1 GCA_024643485.1 Cytophagales bacterium | reverse complement strand
ACGTGTTTTTATCCAATGCAGTGGTCGATGAAAAGTATTGTCTGCGAGGATGTGTTGTAAATTTCAGAACCACAGAAAAAGATATCAGAGAAATTATTGAGATTATTGTTACAGAAGGAAGAACAATCCACAAAAAACTTCAGCAATAATAATCAGATGCTGACACGCACAGAAATAAAATGTGGATATTTATGAACATAACCTAAACACAGGAAACCATGGCAGATGAAAAACAACCCACCTTTGATATCCATTCAGGCCAACCCGGTAACCTTGAAAATCTTATCGCTTATCAGAAGGACTCGGTGGTAAGCAAAACTATTATCGGCAAAAAGACAGGCACTGTCACGATGTTTGCTTTTGATAAAGGACAAGGATTGAGTGAACACACTGCACCGTTTGAAGCAATTGTTTACCTCGTGGATGGTGAAGCGGAGATCACTGTGGATACCAAACCTCAAAAGGTGAAAAAAGGTGAGATGATCATATTGCCTGCCAATATACCGCATGCGCTTCTGGCATTGAGTCCCTTTAAGATGTTGCTGACTATGATTAAATCATAGGAAAGAGTACGATCAACATCGTAAAATAGTGCAGGGGAAGGGAATATTTACATCTCAATAGAATTACACGGTGAAATAATAATTCTATTGGATAGAATTAAAAACAACAGAGTTTTCCGGGAATGAATAGACGCCAAATTCTTTATTCGATTTACCGAAACCGAATAAAGGAGCTATCTCACTTTCAATTGGGGTCTTTATAAGACTATTGCCTGATTTGTCAAATACCTGAACAAATTTTTGGTCCACGTCAAAGAAACTAAATACAACGTCTTTGTTTTTAGTATCGCTGCATTGAAATTTCAGATTCATTGATCCACTGTTTTCCTTCTCAAAAACGAAAGTCCCTTCATTATTAAATACAGCTATTTTGTCTGTATCAATTCTGTAAAAATAAAATTTATCTCCAGCTATACTTCGCATTAATATAAATTTGGAGTTTTTACCTCTTAATAAATTATCAGTGGTCAATATCTCTCCTTTAAGGTTTTGCTTCGTCATCATTCCTTCATTCGACACATAATATATATAAGTAGTCGATGATGATATTCCTGCTTCCAAAAAGTAATCGCCACTAAATAATTCTTTATCCTTTGTATAGAATTTATTTTCCAGATCCCCTTTACGGTTAAAAATCTGAACAGATCCGTCCGTTAAAAAAATAATAAAATAATCTTTACCTCCAACTTTGATGTGTTCTGGCTTATAGGCAATTTCTTTTTCAAATTTCTTCGGCCCCCAATCACTGAGATTTTCACCAATCTTATCAAATAAATAAACTTCATTATTTTTTGTTGATACTAAAAAACGATAATTCTTACTCTTATTATAATCCACCAATCCTGAATATTGTATTTTGGATGATATTGATTTTGGGAAATTAGCAACATTACGACCAAGCCGATCAATTACATGAAGACTGTTTTCAGTAGGGAAGTAATATTGAAGTTTCCCGTTTTTATAAAAATCAAGCTGCTCCATTGATTCTTGAATTTGATCCTCAATTTTTCTCTTCCAAATAACCCCATCCTTTAATGAAATAAGATAAACCATTAAATCAGAATCCTGGATTAAAACCTCCTGCGATCCAGTTATATGATTTTTCACTAAGGCTGCAAACCTTGAAGCACTAGACAATTCAACAAATGACGCTTTATGATTTCGACTGTTCGTTGGTGGTTCTATACTAGCATCCAGACTAAAGTTAACGCTGGAATAAAAATTATTATCCAATGCACTAAGCTGTAATGAGTACCAATTAATCAGTGGTAAACTTACTGAATCATGTAAACTACTCGTAAATTCTGAAATCCCATCGTTACCAGAAAACAAATCAGGTTTTCTTACTATCAATGTAACATTGCTCTCCTGAAGCACCTTCCTACTGAATTTCTGATAATCCAAAGTTTTACCCCAGGTATCATCAATCTCTATAGCATCTATTAGAGATTTTATTTCTTCAATGGATTGAGAAAGCAATAGATAATTATCTTTTACAGTACAAAAACCAAAAAGAACGTCAGGGGAAATTTTCCCAAACCCAATTTTTAACTTGTCACCGTTCACACTCCTTATCAGATAATTCGAATATGTTTCACTGTAGTTAGTGATGAAATCAAAATCAGTTGATGCGTTAGGTTTAAATTCCACGAAAGCAGATATACTATTCGCGCTATTTTCAGTAGATATAAAAGCAATTTCA
>JAHEMU010000108.1 GCA_024643485.1 Cytophagales bacterium | reverse complement strand
TTGAGTATTTGGTGCCGCGGCAAAATTGGTCGCATCGGAACAAAATAATTTACTTTTAGTTGATAATTGAATATGAACTTCCAGTCCAATTACCGGTTGATAAAGGGCTCTTTTACTCAATTTCAAAACGTTTTTTAGCTTCAACAACTACTTGATCCAATCCAGAAAGATCTTTGCCTCCGGCAGTAGCGAAAAACGGTTGTCCACCACCTCCACCTTTGATAAATACCGCTAACTCGCGGATTAATTTCCCTGCATTGCGCTCATCATTTATCAAATTATCTGCAAACATAATTCCCAATTGAGGCTTGTCTGCAATATTTGCGGCGAGGACAATCACCACCTGATCCAGTTGATTTCTTATATCGTAACACAACTGTTTTAGTGAATTCGCATCCGGAAGAGCGACTTTCGCAATCACATAATGTATATTATCTTTTAGGATTGCATGCTGAACTAGGGTTTGTTTTACTTGCTGAGATTCCTTTTGTTTGAGTTCATCCAATTGTTTTTCCAACTGCGATTTCTGCTCCAATAAATTATTAACAGCATCAACTAATTTATTGGATTTCAATAACTCAGCAACCGATTGAATTAACTGAGATTGTTCTCTCACCAATTTTTCGGCACCATTTCCTGTAATCGCTTCGATTCTTCTGATTCCCGCAGCAATCGACGACTCGCTAGTGATTTTAAAAAATCCGATGTTACCCGTTGCTTTCACATGTGTACCCCCACATAATTCCCGGCTATACGATTCGTCGAAAGTAATTACGCGGACATAATCACCGTATTTTTCACCAAAAAGTGCAGTAGCCCCCATCATTTTCGCTTCTTCAATAGGTACTTGTCTGCGTTCATCAAGTGGGATATTTTGTCTGATTTTATTATTTACAATTGTTTCAATTTTCAATATTTCCTCTTCTGTAACCTTTGAAAAATGGGAGAAATCGAACCGCAACAATTGATCATTCACCAACGACCCCCTCTGCTCCACGTGAGTTCCAAGAACCTGTCGAAGTGCAGCATGTAGCAAATGCGTTGCGCTGTGGTTATTCATGATATCTTGTCTTCTAGAAACTGCCACTTTCGCGTTCCAATTTCCAGAAGCATCTACAGGTAATTTATTCACCTGATGAACAATCAAATTATTTTCCTTTTGAGTATCCACGATTGCTATTTCTTGGCTACCATTTATCAACATTCCTTTATCGCCAACTTGTCCACCAGACTCGCCATAAAAAGGCGTTACATCTAAAACAAGCTGATATTGTTCCTTACCTTTAGCCAGCAATGTTCTATAGCGAAGTATTTTACAAGGTACTTCTGTTTGATCATAGCCAACAAATTCCGTTTCTCCCGGTGCAATAATCACCCAATCTCCGGTTTCCTTCTGAGCATCCTTCTTCGACCTGCTTTTTTGTTTAGCCATTTCATCTAGGAAACCTTGCTCATCTACCGTTAATTGATTTTCACTAGCTATTAATCGAGTTAAATCAAACGGAAAACCAAAAGTATCATACAATTCAAACGCCACCTCACCAGAAATAACCTTTTCATTTTTAGCATCTAGATCTGCTTTAAGAACATTTAATCTCGACAATCCTTTTTCAAGTGTCCTAAGGAAACTAATTTCTTCCTCTTCAATTACGCGTTGAACAAAGTTTAGCTGTCCTTCCAGTTCATCAAACACTCCTTTAAATTGGTTAGCTAGAAAAGCCACATAACTATTAAGGAACGGTTGTTTTAAGCCTAAGAAAGTAAATCCATAACGCACGGCTCTTCTTAAAATACGTCTAATCACATATCCACCACCGGTATTTGAAGGTAACTGACCATCCGCTATTGCAAAAGAAACAGCCCTCAAGTGATCGGCGATAACGCGTAGTGCTATGTCTGATTTTTCACTACTTCCATAAGAAGTATTCGCGTCCGCTGCTATTTTATTAATTAAAGGCAAAAATACGTCGGTTTCATAATTGGACATTTTACCCTGAATGGCCATACAAAGACGTTCAAAACCCATTCCAGTATCAATATGTTTTGCAGGAAGAGGTACAAGTGAGCCATTTTCGGTTCTATTGAACTCCATAAATACCAAATTCCAAATCTCCACTACTTGGGGATGGTCCTGATTCACCAGGTCTTTTCCATTTATTTTTTTCCGATCCGCATCAGATCTTAAGTCGATATGTATTTCAGAACACGGACCACAGGGACCAGTATCTCCCATTTCCCAAAAATTATCCTTTTTTGATCCATAAAGTATTCTGCTTTCGGGAACAATTTTCTTCCAATAAGTCAATGCATCGCTATCGGGTTCTAGATGATCCCCTTTATCGCCACCAAAAACAGAAACGTATAACCTTTCTTTATCGAGACCATATACCACCGTAAGTAATTCCCAAGCCCATTCTATGGCCTCTTCCTTGAAATAGTCACCAAATGACCAGTTACCTAACATCTCAAACATCGTATGATGATAAGTATCATGGCCCACTTCTTCTAAGTCGTTGTGTTTTCCACTAACCCGCAAACATCGTTGAGTGTCGGCCACACGAACAGAGGAAGGTTGTTCATTCCCTAAAAAATAGTCTTTAAATTGGTTCATACCGGCGTTTGTAAACATTAACGTCGGGTCATTTTTTACAACAATTGGAGCAGAAGGAACGATTTGATGCCCTTTTTCTTTAAAAAAATTTAGAAACTTTTCTCGTATTGTTTGTGAATTCATCATTTTATCCTTCAAATTTTACTTAAAATCTTACATTTAACAGATTTTTATTATATTGCGGCATAAAGTCTATTAAAAATGTGTTGCTTTGCGCCCATTTTGCATAATGATTGCGAAAATGCACAAAATTAGTAGAATAGCTCACATTTTTTAATGGCAACGAAAAAATATTTTTACAATCCTCAAACTTGTACTTACGAACCCGCAAAAACACGGAAGGCCGATGTTATTATTGGATTTTTAAGTTTTGCAGTAGTTTCAGTTTTGTTTGCCATTGTCTTAACTGTCGTCTTCAATAAATATTACGACACGCCCACCGAGGCAAAGTTAAAAAAAGATAACCGTGAATTAAGCACAAATCTTTCACAATTAACATCGGGCCTCTCTGAAGTCAACCAAATGATGGTCGATTTACGGAATCGAGATGCAATCATATCAGAAGGAATATTTGAGACCAAATCGACACCTGCATCTCCCATCGGAGAAGGCATACTTCCTGCCGTAGATGAAAACATTTATAAAAAGGGATTTAATGATCAGAAGGTGGTAGATGAATTTTACCGACAAATAGAGGAACTTAAGGAAAACAGCAATAAGTCGAACACAAATCTTACTAATATTGCAAGCTTTGCAGTGGAACATTTGGAGGCATTAAAGTATATTCCAACCATTCAACCAATCGACAATCCGGAACAAACCGCATTGGCTTCTGGTTTTGGTAAACGAATGAATCCTTATCACCATGGAATGATGGATCACAACGGTGTGGATTTCACTGCTCCAGTTGGGACACCCGTTTGGAGCACAGCAGAGGGTAAAGTGATAAAAGTAATTATGACCGACGTAAAATCCGGAATGGGTAATCGAGTAGAAATAGATCACGGTAACGGGATTATTACTCGATATGGTCATTTGAATGATATTAATGTAAAAGAGGGACAATTGGTGAAACAACAAACACAAATTGGAACTATAGGAACTTCAGGCGGAACAATAGCTCCTTCTGTACATTACGAAGTAGTTAAAAATGGAAAAAAGGTTAATCCCATTAATTACTTTATTAAAGGATTAACCGAAAATGAATATTTGGCAATCCTTGAATTAGCAATGAGGGAAAACCAATCATTAGATTAAATTATGGCAAAAACTAAATTCATTTACAATGAAGTGACCTGTCAATACGAGGCTGCTCCTTTAAAAAAGGGTCAGATAGCATTGAACTTTTTAGGTCTTTTGTCTTTATCACTGGCTTTAGCAGTAGTAATGATTTACTACTATCAACAAAATTTCACTACCCTTAAACAATCTCGTCTTCAAAAAGAAAACAAAGAATTAGTTGGTGAATTCCAGCTTATCGGCGATCAACTTGAAGATGCGAAAAAGGAATTGGAACAAATGAAAAAGAAGGATGATCATGTGTATCGAACCCTTCTTGCAATCAGTCCTGTTCCTGCCACAATCCGAGCCGCTGGGGTCGGTGGTAGTAATAAATTTGAAGAACAAGAAAATGCTTCACTTGAAAGGCGCTCACTCATACTTTCTACTCTTCAATACCTTGAGAAATTAAAAGGTGAAATAGCCGTACAAAGTGGCTCTTATAATGAATTAATTGAGGTTTTAGATGAGAAAAAAGCGATGTGGGCATCTCGTCCGGCGATCACTCCTCTAAAAACAGAAGATATTACTAAAATTGGAAGTGGCTTTCGATGGAGAACTCATCCAATTTTTAGAACTGCGAAATTCCACTCTGGTCTAGATATTACGGCCAATCAAGGTAAAAATATTTACGCTTCAGGTGATGGAGTCGTGACTAAAGCATATTATAGCAAATCGTACGGTAATGTAGTTTATATCGATCACGGTTATGGCTATGAAACTCGATACGCACATATGACCGCGTTCAATATAGCAGAAGGAGCCCATGTAAAACGAGGGGATATCATCGGTTTTGTTGGAAGTACTGGATGGTCAACTGCAGCGCATCTTCACTATGAAGTTCTTTTTAGAGGGGAACACATCGACCCAGTTCCATACTTAAGTAAAAACTTGAGCTCTGAAGAATATCAACTATTGATTGATGATTCAAATACATCAGATTTGATTCTAGATTATTAATGGCTCGTATTTCAATTATTCTTTTATTGATTGCATTCGGTTGTCAATCTGTTGGAACAATTACATCCGATAACCATTCCTCTCCTATTTCTGATCAAGAGTTGGAAGAAATTGCCAATTACATAGAAGAGTTATCTGAAGAACTACCCGACGATACAATTCCGGAAAATTCGCCGGAAGTATTGCCTTTTACGGAAGATATGAAATTGGTTATGGATGCCGACAGCTTCACCATTATTGGCGTCGGTGATATGATGTTGGGCACCAACTTCCCGTCCGAAAATTACCTTCCTGCCAATCAAGGCCGCAACCTTTTGGCACCAGTCAAAGAATATCTCCAAAGTGCAGATGTAACTTTTGGGAACCTCGAAGGGGTTGTCCTAAACGAAGGTGGCACACCAAAGAATTGCAATAACCCAGAAACATGCTACATTTTCAGAAGCCCTGAATACATGGTAGAACGGCTTATTGAAGCCGGTTTTGATGTTGTGAGTACTGCAAATAATCATGTGAATGACTTTGGAGTAGTCGGAAGAACTAATACGGCAAAGGTACTAAATGAGCTTAACCTGCCCTTTGCTGGGTTTAATACCCATCCATATACTATTTTTGAGTCTGGCGGATTAAAAATCGGGTTTGCTGCATTTGCCCCTCACTCAGGAACAATGAGTTTCTTTGATATTAAAGGGGCTAAAGAAATTGTGACAATGCTCGACCAACAAACGGATATTGTAATCGTGTCGTTTCATGCTGGTGCAGAAGGAAAAGAGGCACAACACGTACCTCGTAAAGAAGAGCGCTTCTTGGGAGCTAACCGAGGCGATGTTTATAAATTCTCAAGGGATATGATAGACGCCGGCGCGGATATCTTATTTGGGCATGGTCCACATGTAACCCGGGCCGTAGATTTGTATAAAAACAGGTTTATCGCCTATAGTCTTGGTAATTTCTGTACCTATAATCGATTTAATCTTCAGGGAGTGAACGGTTATGCTCCAATAATAAAGGTATATACGAATAAAGAAGGAGAATTTTTAAAAGCCGAAGTGCTTTCGATCACCCAAAACAGACCTGGAGGCCCAGAGCCAGATTCTGGACATCATGCATATAACATTATTAAGCAACTTACCCAGGAAGACATCCCAGAAGCCCCTCTTAAATTTAGTAATAACGCTATTTTCAAAAGCAATTAGTATCTATTTTTGAAAATAAACGTTTAAAAACGTCTATTTTGAATCCATTTGATAACTTTTTGGTAATATTTCCATAATTTAGATGCAGATATTTTAATCTCCATGTCAAAAGATCAACAGATATACAATATTGGCCAAGCCGCCAAAATGTTTAAAGTAGCCACCTCTTTACTTCGATTTTGGGAATCTGAATTCGACATTATTCAACCTGGAAAAGACGATAAAGGAAATCGTTTTTATACAGAGAAGGACATTGAAAATATCCGAATTATCTACCACCTCGTAAAAGAACGAGGATTTACTTTAGTTGGAGCTAAACAAGAGTTAAGTAGAAGGAAATTGATCATCAATGAACAAGTAGATTTACGCAAAGAATTAACTGATGTACGCAATTTCTTAGTTGAATTAAAGTCTAAATTACCAACTAAAAAATGAGTGAAGAGGAAGTTTCACTATTACTCCTTCAAATGACCCCAGGTGTCGGTGGAGGCACCATAAGACAACTCATAAACCACTTCGGAAGTGCTCAAGAAATCCTAAAACAGCCTCCCGGAAAACTCAAAAAACTACCTGGAATAGGCAAGGAACGTGTTCAAAGTATCATCGATTGTAAAAATAACAAACAAGCAGAAGAAATAATAAAGAAAGCAATCAAGGAAAATATCCAACTTATTAGCCTTAATAATAGTGAATATTCAAAACGATTGTCAACTACCTTCGATTCACCTTTACTATTATTTAAAAAAGGTCCAGCTAATCTGAATTCTCAAAAAGTATTATCAGTAGTAGGAACACGTAATGCCACTTCCTATGGCCTCGGCTTTACAAGTGAATTAATCGCAGGATTAAAGTTTCATCAACCTATTATTGTGAGTGGGCTCGCCTACGGAATCGATTATCAAGCGCATTATTCTGCACTAAAGGAAGGACTTCCAACAGTCGGTGTATTAGCCTCTGGAGTCAATTATATTTACCCATATAAACATAAAAGAATCGCGAATGATTTATTAGAATCTGGCGCACTTATTTCAGAATACCCTCCAGATATCCCTCCCGAGCCAGGTAATTTCCCAGCGCGGAACAGAATCATTGCGGGGTTAGCAGACGCTGTAATTGTGGTCGAAGCAGCAAAAAAAGGTGGAGCATTAATCACTGCAGAAATTGCCAACTCCTATCAACGAGATGTTTTTGCGGTACCGGGTAACACGAACCATACCTATTCACAAGGATGTAATGCCCTTATTCGTGCACATAAAGCCAATATATTAACCTGCCCTGAAGATATTGAGTACATTTTGGGTTGGGACAAAACGTCTGTTCAGCAGACAATTTCCGAGCCCATACCCGACTTGGAAGAAAATGAACTAAAAGTATATCAATTATTGAAAAAAGAAAAAGAGCAAATAATTGATGAAATAAGTTGGAAAACAGGAATTACTCTTAATAAATTAGCTGTCTATTTATTGAACCTTGAATTCAAAGGTTACGTAAAATCACTACCCGGAAAAAAATATAAGCTTAGCTAATTGATTAAATGTTCGAAGATTACTACAGTATTCTTGGTTTGGAAAGCACTGCCACATCTGAGCAGATAAAATCAGCTTATAGAAGTCTTGCTAAAAAATTTCATCCCGATAAACATGCGGGTGATGCTCATTTCGAAGAAAAATTCAAATCCATCAGCGAAGCATATAATACGCTTTCAGATCAAGAAAAAAAGCAAAAATATGATCAGAGATATGAGTATTATCTTCACAGTGAAATTTTCGGATCAACATCTACTACCTCCTATTCCACCCCGAATTCAAATCCTAAAAAGTATCATAAACCACCCGTATATTCCACTAAGAAAAGGGAATACACCCCTAAAGCCTGGATGTGGGCTAAAATAGTGGTCATTGGAATGATTTCATTAATCGTATTAGCTCCTTTAGGGCTTGCGAGGTGGTCTTCAACTTTTAACTACAATAAAGCAGTTGAATTGGAGAACCAAGGTGATTTTAAAAGGGCACTAGATCATTATAGAGCCTCAGTTAAAAGGTTTGGAGCATATAATTTGGAAGCTTGCCTTGGTGCCGGTTACATTTCATTATATCATAGTAAAGAATATGAAACGGCGATTTATTATTTCCAAAAATCATTTGATTTTACCAATAACGATAGCTTAGAATCCATTTTAACCTATCGTATAGGGATTGCT
>JAHEMU010000107.1 GCA_024643485.1 Cytophagales bacterium | reverse complement strand
TATTGAGAAGAACCAAGAATTATTGGGTCAGAATGAGAAAGAAATTCGAATTTTGATAGAGAGCACTCAAAGTGATGATCATGATATCATTGGAATGATTGAAGAGAAGGAAGGCATGACTGAGGCACTCACAGAGGCAGAAAAAGAATACTATTCGCACCGGGGAATGATTGATGAACTGGAAAAATCTTTGAGAGAAAAGCAACGCTCTCGAGAAAACATCGATCAAATGATCATGGAGCTGAAAAACAGTGAAAATGAATTAAAACTTGAAAACAATTCCGTTAAAGAGCGTCTTTCAGTCGAATTTAATCTGAAAGTTAGCGAAATCGATGTGGAAATAGACCCTGAAATTGATCAATCCGACTTAAAAGATACCGTCGAAAAAATAAAACAAAGACTGGATAACATGGGACCAATTAATCCCATGGCGATGGAGGCATACGATGAGATAAAGGAAAGAAATGATTTTATCACCGTACAAAGAAATGACCTAATTGAAGCAAAAGAATCACTTTTATCTACTATTAGTGAAATTGATGGTGTAGCTAAAGAAACATTCCTTGAAGCTTTTTACCGTATTGAAGAGAATTTTATCAATGTTTTCCGTTCATTATTTACTCAGGAGGATGATTGCGATTTAATCCTTTCAGACCCAGATAATCCATTGGAATCTTCAATAGAAATAATCGCCAAACCGAAAGGGAAAAAACCTCTTACTATCAACCAATTATCCGGTGGAGAAAAAACGCTGACGGCTATTTCATTGTTATTCGCCATTTATCTGCTTAAACCTGCACCATTCTGTATTTTCGATGAAGTAGATGCCCCACTTGATGATGCAAATATTGATAAGTTCAACAACATCATTCGAGCATTTTCAAAAGATTCACAATTCATTATTGTGACGCATAATAAACGAACCATGGCCAGTACCGATGTTATTTATGGCGTTACAATGATCGAACAGGGTATTTCCAGAGTGGTGCCCGTAGATTTGAGAGAATTAAATTAAGCAGTTAAGCGTTCGAGTAATATCCCGCAAGCTACGGCCACATTAAGCGATTCTGTGCCCGTTCCTCCAGGAATACTTACCTTTTCTACTTTCAACTTTTCCCAGAAAGGCGCAACTCCTTGTGATTCGTTTCCCATTACTAATAAGCCAGACTTCGGGGTAGCGAGGTTTCTAATATTGGTTCCAATCATATCGGAAACAAATATGGACCCTTTATATTTTGCACAAAACTCATAAAGTTCAGTATAAAACACATTTACCCTTGTAAACGAGCCCATAGTGGAATTTATCACTTTAGGGTTATAAAAATCAGCCGTCGTTGGAGAAGCTATGATATTTTTAATTCCGAACCAGTCTGCCGTGCGAATGATCGTTCCAAGGTTCCCCGGATCGCGAATATCATCTAACACAATTGCGAGTTCGTTTGGCCCGATTTCGGGATTTTGGGTGGCATTCGGCATTTGAACCACCGCAATTACACTTTCATTTGATTTAAAGCTTCCTACAGCCTCAAGTTCCCTTTCATTTGCGTAATAAAAGCTGATTCCTTTAGTTTGCAATAAGTCATTCGGGATGGTTTCATAAAATGAGGGTGTAGCAACTACACGCTGAATTTGAAAATTTGAACGAATCAATTCATTGAAACTTTTTGCTCCTTGAACTAAAAAACTTTGTTCGGAAGCTCGGTATTTTTTTATTTGCAGTGATTTAATCAGTTTTGCAGTAGACTTAGGAAGCTTCTCCATTTTGAAAACACTTATATTATCCTTTGGTATTTTATTATCTCTAACACTCCTTTCGGGATGTGCCGGCTATAGATACTTGAAAGTAGATGAAAAACTTTTACATAAACAAAAAATTACCTCCGGAAAAGTTTTTGACAATTATACCATTTCTCAATTGTTTGTGCAGGAAGCAAATGTAAAATTCCCGCCGTACGGTCCGATGTACATGCGAGGATTAGCAAAATTTGATTCCTCCAAATACCTGCTTCGCAAGGAAAAGATAGAAGCAAAATACGATGCGAAGATGGATTCAAGCAAATCGCCTTTTAAACTATCTTTAATTGAAAATAAAAAGCTTAGAAAAATTGAAAAAGTTGATAATCGACTAAAAGAAGGGAACAATTTAATGCAATGGGGGGAGCCTTTAGCCATTTTTGATAGCACCTTGGTAATCCGTTCAAAAGATAATATCAGCCAGTTTTTGTTTAACAAAGGCTTCTTCAACAATAACGTAGACTTTTCGGTTAAATACGGAGGTGTTTTCAAAAGAAAGGACAAAAAAGTAGTGGTTGAGTATCAAATTAAGGAAAATAAGCCATTCCGAATTGATACCGTTTTTCTTAGAACACAGGATTCTCTTATCATGGCTCTTCTAAAGGCTCATAAAGGTGAAAGTTTACTGATTAAAGGGAAGCGGTATGATCAAGGCCAAATAAATAAAGAACGGGAACGTGTTGAATACCTTTTAAAAGACAATGGTTACTATAATTTTAGCCGTCAATTTATCGCATTTGATTTAGATACCGTTTCGTCGGGGAAAAACAAAGTAGCAATTAGAATGAGAATTGTTAAACCTACCCTTGGTAAACACAAGCAATACAGAGTGGATTCAGTAAATATGGTCATTAATGCAAGCTATGACTTTAATAGAGCTGATAAAAGAGCAACTATTGAAAAGGAAGGTATCGTTTATTCCGTTTATGAGGATATTTTTAGTCCGAAAGTAATGAATCGACGAATTTTCATCAGAACTGATAGTTTGTATAGCCGGGAAAACATGATGTTAACGCAAAGACAGCTAGCAAATTTAGATAACTTTAAATTTATTAATATCAATTATGACTCGTCAGGTGGGCGGTTTATCGCAAACATTTTCACAAGTCCTTTAGATAGATATCAGTGGAGTCATGAAGTAGGAGTAAATATGAAATACGGTGAAGTTGGGCCGTTCTATAACCTTTCCTTTATTAAAAGAAATATCTTTCGAAGGTTGGAGAATTTTGAATTTAATACCCGTATCAGCAGTGATAAAATTGCTTCTGCCACAGACGTGGAAAATCGATATGGAAACGCTGAACTTGGAATAACAGCGGGGATTACTTTTCCTCAGTTCTTACTGCCTCTAAGTAGCAATTTCAAAAATTCATTTGGTGATCAAAACCCTAAAACCCGACTTTCTACTTCATACACTTTTACGCATCGGTTGAATTCTTATACTCGTCAGAATTATAATTTCACAAATAATCTGACCTGGCAAAACAAGCAAAACACGTTTTTTAATGTGGCTTTGACTGACATTAGTATTATCAGCTCCGAAATTGCGCCCGATTTTGAATCAAAACTTTCTACCTCAAATAAACGATTAATTAATTCATTCCTACCCTCATATGTGAGCGGAATGAGTTTTAATTTATATCAAAATTTATCGAATTCCTCGACCAATCCTTCCGAAAAAACATCATATTATCGACTTCAACTAGAAAGCGGAGGAACTCATCTTAACTTTTTCGGGAAATCCAGATTAGAAAACTTGAAAGTGCCTTTAGAATACTTTCAATATGTAAAATTAGAAGCAGATTTCAGTAAAAGTAAACCCCTATCCTCCTCTTCCAGCATTGCGTTTAGGTTTAATGCTGGCGCGGCATTTCCCTATGGCGATAATAAAGTATTACCATATGAAAAGTACTTTTTCGCGGGTGGTAGCAATGGTATTCGAGCGTGGCGTCCAAGGCGATTGGGGCCGGGTGGGTTTGTTGAACTAGATGATCTCGGTGAAACGGCGGTTTATGACCTGGAACAACAAGGAGATATCCTAATTCAATCCAATTTGGAATTTAGAAGCGACTTAATTGGATTTATTGATTACGCCTTATTTATTGATGCCGGAAATATTTGGACATGGTACGACGATCCAAACAGAGAAAATGAAAATTTTAGTTTTAATCAATTCTATAAACAGTTAGCTATTGGAACTGGTATGGGATTGAGATTTGATTTTAGCTTCCTAATTCTAAGAGTAGATGCTGGAATCAAAACCTACGACCCAGCTAGACCCGAAGGAAATCGTTGGGTATTTGGAAAGAATTTCAATGCCGGGCCAATTGATTACGGCAACACTTTAAAACATTTAGTGGTGATAAATCTCGGTGTTGGTTATCCGTTCTAACATATTTTCAACCGTTCAGAAAATCGATGGATTGACTTCTTTTAATTATTTGTTATATTTAATATTCAACAAATCATTAAATAATGAAAAAAATAATTGGTTTATCGTTTCTACTTGTGGTACTTTTCTCCACAACACTAAATGCTCAAAATTCCGATTTAACATTAAAAGCCAGCCTCTCAAAGACCGTTTTAGAGGTCGGTGAGACTGTTAAAATATCAGCAGAAGTTGATAATGAAAAAGGAAAAGCAATAAAAGGCGCTGAGTTTCAATACTTCAGTCGCAGATCGAAAGTAGTTTCCGTCGATAACAACGGAAATGTGAAAGCTGTAGGGCCTGGCGAAGGAACCGTTTTCATTATTTATTCTCCAGGCGAAGACAAAGATCCTTTGCGAGAATCGATTACCATTAAAGTGAATTTTCCTCCAGTGACGAAGATTGAAATTTCAAACGCTCCTTCAAAGGTGTATGTAGGTTCAAAATCTATCCTTAATACCACTATTATTGACAAATCGGGGGTGGTACGAAAAGATTTGAATCCAAAATTTCAAAGTTCCGATGCCTCGATTGCTGAAATTGATGCGTTTGGAAATATAGTGGCTAAAAAAGCTGGTCAGGTGACCATTACGGCATATTATGAAAAAATAAGCAGTACCATTAAAATTGATGTCACTTCAGCAGTAGCAAATCAAATAAAACTTACGGCCCCTTCCACTGAATTTAGAACAGGTGATGTGGTCCATTTTTCAGTTTCAGCACTTGATGCAGCAAATAAAAAAGTGAACGACCTACCAATTTACTTTTCATTTACTGGAGTTTCTGATGACGTGAGCTCAACAGCTTCGGGGCTAATTAAACAAGACGGAAGATTTGTTGCCGATGTACCTGGAATATACACCATAACGGCTTCTTCAGGTAGTTTGTCAAACCAAATGACTGTGAAGGTTCAACCGAGAAATGTAAAAAGAGAAGTTCAATTCATTGGCCACGGAAACGTAAATACGAAGCATACTTCTGATTTTTGGGTTTGGGAAGGTGCGGATGGAAAAGATTATGCAGTAACAGGAACTTGGGGTGCAGATGGAACCGCTTATTTTTGGGATGTTTCTGACCCCGCTAACATGATAAAAATTGACAGTGTTCAGGTAGACGCACGAACAGTAAATGATGTTAAGATTTCCGAAGATGGTAAAATTTGTGTCATCTCTAGAGAAGGAGCCTCCAATCGAAAAAATGGACTGGTCGTTTTAGATGTAACCAACCCTCGTGATGTAAAAACCATCAGTACGTTTACTGAAAACTTAACGGGCGGAGTTCATAATGTTTTCTTATACAAAAACCATGTTTTCGCACTTAGTGCAGGAAGAAAATACTACATCATAAGTTTGGCAAACCCTGCTCAACCTAAAGTAGTAAGTGAGTTTGAATTAGACACTCCAGGTCATGCCATTCACGATGTATGGGTGGTCGATGGAATTGCCTATTCTTCGAATTGGAGCGATGGAGTACAACTGGTAGATGTTGGAAATGGAATTGCAGGTGGTTCATTGGAAAAACCAGTCCAGTTCGCAAGTTACACCTACCCTTCTGGTGCAAACCACGCCGCTTTTCCTTTCAAAAGTGAATCTGCAGGGAAATTCTATGTTGTGGCAGGTGATGAAATTTTCCCTTATGGATTGAACATGGATCGGCCTAATATCGCAGGAGGTTTTCTTCATTTTGTAGACTTTACTGATTTAGAACATCCTGACGAAATCGCTCGATTTGAGGTACCCAATGCAGGTTCTCATAATTATTGGATTGAAAATGATATATTATACGTCTCTTTTTACAACGGAGGAGTACGTATGGTTGATGTTAGTGGAGAACTTATGGGCGATTTATACAAACAAGGTCGAGAAATTGGCTGGTTTATCCCTGCTGACCCCAACGGATACGTTCCCAATGCACCTTTTACTTGGGGAGCTCAGCCCTACAAAGGTCACGTATTTATGAGCGATTGGAATAGTGGATTATGGTCTATAAAGCTTGCACCTGAAAAACCTGAAAATGTTAGTATTGAAGTTAAATAAATTCATTGGAGCAGGAATCATTTTTCTGCTCCCTCTTTTTGGCTTTTGCCAGAAATATTACGCTTATGTTGCCGCTGAATCCGAAGATGAAGTTTCACTAATTGAGTTTGATAGCAAAACTGCCTCTGCAAAGTTAAATATCCCTGTCGGGGTTTGGCCTGCAGAAATGGAAGGCCCACATGGCGTAGGGGTAAGCTCTGATGGCAAACATTGGTTTGTTTCAATGGCACATGGTAATCCTTACGGAACTCTTTACAAATATTCCACGGAAACAAATCAAATGGAAGGCCAAGTGAAATTAGGCCTTTTTCCAGCTACAATGGCCATTTCCAAATTAAATGGATTGATGTTTTGTGTTAATTTCGATTTACACGGAGACATGTCGTGGAGTAGTGTTTCGGTGATCGATCCTGAAACCATGACCGAAATAAAGAAAATTACCACGGGCAGCATGCCTCATGGAAGTAGGATTAGTCCGGATGGAAAATTTCATTATTCAGTCGCAATGATGTCAGGACTTTTATTTGAAATAAACACCCTTACATTGGAGGTATCAAGAATTTTAGATTTAGATGAAAACACTTCGCTTTCGCCTGATGATTATTTTTCTGAAGAACAACTTTCTAGTAACTCTTTGGGAGGGAATCATCAACACAATGCACAAACTGGTGTTAAGCCAACTTGGGCAAGCCCTCACCCTACCCTTCCTATCTTGTATGTTGCAGGAAACGGTTCAGATGAAATCTTGAAAATTGATTTGAAAACCTGGAAAATAGTGGACCGGTTAAAGGGTGGTAAAGCTCCTTACAACCTAGATATAACTCCTGATGGCAAATATCTAGTAGCCTCTTATAAAGCGGAAGGCAGTACAGGCGTGTGGAACATTAAAAAGGGTGAAGAAGTCGCTAGAATTAAAAACAGCACCACAGTAACACATGGAGTGGCTATTTCTTCCGATAGTAAATTTGCATTTATTTCGGTAGAAGGAAAAGGCGGAGAACCAGGGAAAGTCGATATTATCGACCTTCAAAAAATGGAACGTGTGGCCGATGTCGCAATTGGTAAACAGGCCGGGGGAATTATCTTTTGGAAAAAAGCAATGTAGATGGTGGTTAAACCTATGATCATTCAGCCAAAACTTTAAAAATTAACTCAAATATCATATTTTCGCCTTTCAATTGATGTAGATGAACTGGACTAGAGCATTAGGGACAACTGAGTGGGTGTTTATTTTTATTTTTGCATTGGCATACCTAATGTTTATTTATCGTTTAATACATATTAAACGCAAATTACACACGCCAATTTCTTCCTTCATTTGGAAATTTATATTGAGAACCAGCTACTTTGCTTTGATTATTATCGCCCTGTTAGGACCCTCGTATGGCGAATCAAGTAAGGAAGTAAAATCAGTCGGTAAGGACATTTTCATTGCAGTGGATCTTTCTGAATCCATGAATGCGCACGACATCGCCCCTACCCGATTAGAAAGAATTAAATTCGAACTGAAGAAATTAGTTGCCGCTTTTTCAGCTGATCGTATAGGACTAATCATTTTTAGCTCTGAATCTTTTATGCAATGCCCATTAACCTACGACCAGAACGCGCTGAATATGTTTATTGAAATTCTGCATACTGGCTTAGTACCAAATGCCGGCACTGATTTTGGCCCTCCAATAAATATGGCATTAGAGAAATTAAACGAAGAAGCCACTACTGTAACCCAACAAAAGTCAAAAGTAATCGTTTTGATCAGCGATGGCGAAGATTTTGGTGAAAAAACCAACGAAGCCGTGGAGGAAGTCGTTAATAATAACATAAGATTATTTACCCTAGGCGTAGGAACATCAACTGGTAGTAAAATCCGCACCTCCACTGGTTATAAAAAAGACAATAACGGTAATGAAGTGGTAACAAAGTTAGAAAGCAACTCACTTCAGGAAATAGCCGACGATACCGATGGCAACTACTTTGAAATAAATGAGAAAAATAATG
>JAHEMU010000106.1 GCA_024643485.1 Cytophagales bacterium | reverse complement strand
GAGTAAAAATGAAATTAGCATTACTCAGGTGAAAAAACTTCCAGCTTTATTCGGTGAGCCTGATTTGATAAAAACCATTCAAATGATGCCTGGGGTGGTTTCTGCCGGGGAGGGAACCAGTAGCTTTTTCGTTCGTGGGGGTAGTTCAGACCAAAATTTAATCCTAATTGATGAGGCTCCAATTTATGATCCATCGCATTTATTCGGATTGTTCTCTGTATTTAATGCGGATGTTATTAAAGATTCTGAATTATATAAAGGAGGAATTCCGTCGAGGTATGGCGGTCGTTTGTCATCCATTCTAGACGTACGTTCAAAAGACGGCAATAATCAACATTTAGAAGGAGCTGCAGGATTAGGAAGTATCGCTAGTCGATTTATGGTGGAAGGCCCAATTTCAAAGGGAAATAGCTCCTTTATTTTAAGTGGCCGTCGGTCCTATTTGGATGCCTTTCTCAAAGCCGCCGGCGAAGACGGATTGGTACATTTTTACGATGTGAATGCGAAAGTTAATTGGAGAAAAAATAACGAAAATAGGGTGTTCGCTTCCGTTTATTTAGGTAGGGATGTTTTTAAATCTGCTGACTTATTCAGCTTCGGCTGGGGAAATAAAACGGCGACAATTAGATGGAATCATTTGTTTAATGACAAATTGTTTTCCAATTCAACCATCATTGGAAGTAATTTCGACTATGCACTGGAAATTACAGACCCCTTACAAGGATTTGAATGGACTTCTCATATTCAAGAATTAACCGCAAAACAGGACTTCGGTTGGTTTTATAGCCCTACATTAACAGTGGAATTTGGAGCATCTTCCACTTACCGATCGTTCGCTCCAGGAACCATTGCTCCAACGGGCGAAAATGCCAATTTTGAAAAATTAGCACAGGATCAATTGTACGCGCTTGACCATTCCGTATATGTGGAGGCTCAACAGCAACTCTCTAATAAATTAAACATCAACTATGGCCTGCGCTATTTCCTTTTTCAAAATATTGGCGAGGGTGATTTGGTCTATTATAAAGATGTAAACGACAACGTAAATATTGAGCGAACCGGAAAAGAACATTTTTCGGCCTTTGAAACCATCAAAATGTACCATGGCGCAGAACCTCGATTTTCGTTGCGCTATATGTTGGGCGTAACCAGTTCTATGAAATTTTCTTATAACAGAATGTATCAAAACACCCATTTAATAGCCAGTGGAACGGTGCCTCTTCCTTTTAACACCTGGCAACCGTCGGGGTATTACCTAAAACCCCAACGATCAGATCAAGTCGCTCTAGGTTATTTCAGGAATTTCTTTAAAAATGAGTTGAAATCAAGTATTGAAGCTTATTATAAATATCAAAAAAACATTACGGATTTCGCTGATAATGCTCAATTGTTCTTTAATCAGGATTTACCCACGGAATTTAGGCAAGGAACAGCTCAAAGCTATGGGTTAGAAACCTATTTAGAAAAAACGAAAGGTAAGCTCACTGGCTTTATCAGTTACACCTTATCAAAAGCTGAGCGTACCATTCCTGGGGTCAATTTATCTCAATCATTTTTAGCTAATTACGACCGACGACACAGTTTTAATATTCTGGCGACGTATGATCTTAACGAACGATGGGTATTTGGAACTAACTTCACTTACGGGTCAGGTCGCCCGATCACCCTACCTTCGGGAAGGTATGAAATTGAAGGCCAATACTATCCTGATTACATCTCTTCCAGAAACGGTTATCAATTACCTGCCTATCATCGTTTGGATTTATCTGCTACCTTAACTCCACCGCGAAACGAAAGAAAGAAAATAAAAAGTAGTTGGGTTTTTTCAGCTTTCAACGTGTATAGTCGCAAAAATCCATTTTCAGTATATACCCAACAAAAAGAAGATCCAGAAGGCAATGCGATTCCAAATGAAAAGGAAGCCAGAATGATTTATCTATTCCCAATCCTTCCTTCTGTTACCTATAACATGACATTTTAATATGAAAAATATATTTTATTCAATAATTGCGGTGATTTTGCTCGTTGGATGTGACGAGCCATACGAATTGGATGCTTCTCAAATAAAACCGATTCTGGTAATTGAAGGTGCTTTTACCAATCGCGCTGATCAAAATTATGTAAAGTTAAGTTTAATTGCTCCTTTTAGTTCGGTAACACCGCCAGAGTCTGTTACCGATGCGATTATCACCGTGGATGGCTCGGACGGAAGTAGTTTGAATTTCACTCATTATTCTGGTACAAATGCCGACTCCGCTTCTTTTTATTTGCCAGATTTGCCTTCTGAAGCCCAGGCCGGAGTGACCTATACATTAACAATTCTTCATTCAGGAAAGCAATATAAAGCTTCGGACAGCCTATTAGAGGCCGTTCCTATCGACAGCCTGACTTCTCAAATAAATCCATTTGAATTTAATGACCCGTGGCAAGAGGGAGAGTACTATGAAATACTCCTGTATTTCGGAGAGCCACAGGATTCCGACGATTTTTATCGGTTCAAATTTTTCAAAAATGGAAAAATTGAAAACCCTTTCGGAAGCACCATTTATATCACCGACGATAGTTTTTTTGGTCCTCAAGTAGATGGAATCCCCATTCCAGAGTATTATGCAGAGTCGGATACTGCCATTGTAGAAATGTTACATATTAGCAGAAACGCTTATTTGTATTATTACGATTTAAGAGCCGTATTAGGAAACGACGGCGGTATGTTTAGTCCACCACCGGCAAATCCCAGGACCAATGTAGATAATGGTGCCGTTGGATTCTTTCTCGTGGCCAACATTGAATCCGACACGATCATTGTTAAATAATATTTTTATTTTATATTAAAGCAACCCTTATCGCACAAAGCGTGTCTATTAATAAATAGTGGAGCAGCTTATAAATGAACATAGTAAAAATATTCATGAAGACGTGATATTGTCGTGTCTTCAAGGAAATGTTAGTAGCTATGAACAATTATATAAATTGTATTCACGAGCGATGCTTAACGTAGCATTTCGAATATTAAATGATATCAGCGAAGCGGAGGATGTTTTGCAAGAATCATTCATTAAAGCATTTAACAATTTATCGAGCTACAAAGGCGACTCTACCTTTGGAGCCTGGTTAAAGCGAATTGTCATTAACCAGTCGTTGAATCAAATACGCAAGCAAAAGTTGCAATTCGAAGACGTCGATAACCATCAAAATGATTTGCTTTCGGATGATTCGGACGATTTTGGTTATGAAAAACATCTAAAAGTAGCTCGAATTCGTCAGGCAATGGAAAAATTACCGGATGGTTATCGAATTATCTTTTCGTTATACCTGTTAGAAGGGTATGACCACGCTGAGATTGCATCGATTTTGGGGATTAGTGAGTCTACTTCAAAATCGCAGTTAAATCGCTCAAAGAAAAAAATTAAGGAAATTCTAACTTTTGAAAGTGATGAGCAAAGATCCATTTGATACATTTATCGAAGCGCATAAAGAGGAGTTTGACGTACACCAGCCCAGCGCATCAGTTTGGAACAACATTCGTTTTAGAATTGGCGCGAAACCCTCTTCTTCCAAAACAATTTGGTGGAAAGTGGCAGCGGTGGTCTTTTTCGCATGTTCAGGATATCTATTTTCCCAGCAATATATATTCACTACTCCATCTACCCATAGAGCTGAATTTGTTGCGATAGAGCAATTTTATCTAAATCAGATTGAAGAGAAAAAAGGCATGATTCTCACCATTTCACAAAAAGATGAATTTCCATTTCCTGAAGTTGAAAACGAATTAATTCAGTTAAATTCCATGTATCAAGTTTTGAAGGAAGAGTACGAAAACACCCATTCACAACGAGTGGCAGATGCGATGATTCTCAATTTAATAATGAGAACCAATAAATTAAATAATTCATTGGGGCAGGTAGATAAAAAAGTAAACGAGCCGAAAGAAGACGAATCGAGGACTATTTAATTTACCAACGCTGGTATTTCCTCCAATACCCCTCCGTCGCATTTTAGTGTGCGGTACGGAAATTCTTTAATTAAGGAATGGTCGTGTGTAGCCATTAAAATAGCCGTTCCACTTTTATTAATCGCTTGAAAAATCTTAAATATTTCTATTGAAACTTCGGGATCCAAGTTACCTGTAGGCTCATCTGCTATAAGAATTTGTGGTTCATTAAGCAACGAACGTGCGATTACCACCCGTTGTTGTTCACCACCCGACAATTGATGCGGGAGTTTACCTGAATAAGCACCCAGGCCAACCTTCATTAAGACCTCAGTAACTCTAGAAGTCATTTTAGAACGATCGCTCCAACCAGTAGCTTTAAGCACGAACATCAAATTCTCCGCCACGGTTCTGTCGGGAAAAAGTTGAAAATCTTGAAAAATGATTCCCAACTTTCTCCTCAACATAGGAACCTTATTACTTTTAATGTCTTTAATATCAAATCCGGCAATCTGAATGTACCCTGTTTTCAAAGTTAAGTCGGCATAAAGTGTTTTCAATAAACTACTTTTTCCTCCTCCCGTTCTTCCAATCAAATAGACAAATTCGCCTTTTTCAATGGCAAAATTAACTTGATTTAGCACTGCTCTATCTTCCTGAAAGATAGTAGCATCACGAACAACGACAACCGGATCTGATGAAAACATTATTTATTACCTTTTGCGTGATCGGCAAGGAAAGTAGCCAATCCACTATCTGTTAATGGATGATTTAAAAGAGCTGTGATTACTTTTAATGGACAAGTAACAACATCTGAACCAATTTCAGCGCACTGAATTAGGTGCATGGTATGACGAACTGAAGCAGCTAACACTTCGGTTTCGAAACCATAATTATCATAAATCTCTACGATTTGCTCGATTAATTGCAACCCATCGAATGAAATATCGTCCAATCTTCCAATAAAAGGCGACACATAGCTAGCACCTGCTTTTGCAGCAAGAAGTGCTTGACCTGCGCTGAAAATCAAGGTACAGTTAGTACGAATTCCTTTAGAAGATAAGTGTTTTATTGCCTTTACGCCATCTTTAATCATTGGGATTTTAACGACGATTTTATCGGAAATTTTCACCAATTCCATAGCTTCTTTAATCATCCCGTCATAGTCGGTACTGATTACTTCTGCACTTACGTTATCATCAACAATGTCACATATTGCTTTATAATGAGCAATGATGTTTTTTTGACCGGTGATACCCTCTTTTGCCATTAGGCTAGGGTTGGTAGTTACGCCGTCAAGAACGCCTAAAGCATAGGCTTCTCTAATTTCATCTAAATTGGCGGTATCGATAAAAAATTTCATATGTAGTGTATTAAAATTGTTTGTGCAAAACTACGTTATTTAGTTAAATATATAAAACCAAGATTTTGAATTCTCGGTATCTCCCTCCCTTATTTTATATCATCCTTCAACTGAATCACACATCGTTCGTTCTTCAGTTGGCTTATTTCTTTTTTCAGATCAGCATTTTTCGCTTTATCCATTTCATGCTTGAATTGTTGGCGATTATATTTTCTGATAATGGCTTCAAAAAATCGCCGAACCCCATCACTGTCTTCTAATAGCAATTCTGGTACAACGCATGTCTCATTTTTATCATTTTTAGAAACCATGGTAAAGTAACTGGTATTGGTATGTTTTACCTTGCCCGTTTTCACATTTTCTGACTCTACTCTAATCCCAACCACCAAGGAGGTATTCCCTACGTAATTCACTCTAGCTTTTAATGACACCAACTCCCCTACCTCAACAGGTTGCAAAAACTCAACATTTTCTACCGAAACTGTGACGCAGTAATTCCCTGTATGTTTTGCTGCGCAGGCATAGGCCACCTTATCCATTAATGCCAGTAGAATTCCACCGTGAATTTTCCCTCCAAAATTAGCGTAGCTAGGAATCATTAACTCGGTAATTGTTGTTTCGGATGAATACGGGGACTTTGGTTGAAGTGCTTCCATTTTTGAATTTTATTAAAGGTAAAGATTCGATTAGAGAATAAAAAATATTAATTGAACACGGAATTTTAACCTTCGAACAACCATCCCAATTCCTTTAAATCAAACTCTTTAAAGGTTCCGTCCTGTAATTCCACTTTTAATCTTCCAAGATCGCCTATATCCACAATTTTAGCGGTGAAGTGTTTGTTTTCTTCCGACAGAAGTTGAAAGGTACGCCATTTTCCAAAACCAAGTAGTGAACGGAAATAGCGCATTTTCAATGTCCCAATACCCTTTTCCGTAAATTTTAACCATTCAACTTCCAAGATTTCAAGCAATCGTTCAAAAATAACCTGATTGTCGAAAAACCGTCCACTAATATTTTTCAAACTTGTGGCCGTAGCTATTTCAAACTCAGATTGATTGACGTTCAAACCAACTCCAACGACACTATCCGATATGTAATTTCCTTGAATGGAATTATTTATCAAGATTCCGCCCACCTTTTTATTACCATAATAAATATCGTTTGGCCATTTTATTTGACAAATAACACCCAGTTCTTTTAGCGTTTCTATAATTGATATGGAAACAATTAAGGTGAGATTAAACTGTTGATGGATTTCCAATTGCTTATGAATTAGCACCATCGAAAATGTTAAATTCTCTTCCGGAGCTGAAATCCATACATTTCCCCTCTGGCCTTTTCCATTCGTTTGATGGTCGGTTATAACTACCATTCCATTTTTCGCCGTATTTTTCTCAATTAAATCAGACGCGATGTCATTGGTTGAGTGACAGCTTGGCAGGTATTTTAGGTCCTTTCCTAGAAATAGTGTTTTGGCAGGGATTTTATACAAAGTATTTTAGTATTTTTGTACGAAACTAATAAATATTGAATGGCAAAAAAACCAGCAAGTACTGAAGCTGAACAATTAAGTATGGCGATAGTACAAGGAATGAAGGAAAAAAAGGCTTCGGATATCGTGGTTATTGATCTTAGACCTATAAATAATAGCATTGCAGATTTTTTTATTGTGTGTAGTGGAGGTAGTGACAATCAAGTAGAAGCTATCGCGGATTCTGTAGAAAAGGAAGTTTTCAAAAATTTTAAAGAAAATCCAGTTCATGTTGAAGGAAAACAAAATAAAAAGTGGATGTTAATCGACTATATAAATGTAGTTGCCCATGTTTTCCAAAAAAGTGAACGATCGTTCTATGATTTAGAGAATTTATGGGGCGATGCGAAAATTACAGTAATCGAAAACTCTTAATCGAGAAATTCGTTAGTGGATAAGTTGGAATGAGAAAAAAATCAAAATGACACCAGATAACAATCAAAAAAATCAATCAGTAAAACCACCACGCCCAGGGTTTCAAATATGGATAATATTGGCGCTTTTGGCACTTGTAGTGGGGGTTTCTTATTTTAACCAAGCGGCAGAGTTACCGATCGTTCAATCGACTGAACTCGAAAGCATGTTGAAAAGTGGGGATGTTCAAAAATTAATGGTCGTTCGCGATGATAATCAAAGTTTAACTGTTGAGCTTGAAATTTATCTTCGTCCGGAGGCTTTAAATAATGAGAAATACAGTAAATACAAACAAGAGAGTTCCCTTGGTGTTTATCAAGGCCCTCATTGTCGAATTAATGTAAGTAAGCAACAATTCGAAGACAAATACATAAAGCTGAATGAATCATTGCCTGCTGAATATCAAGTGACCATCGGTGAACGCAAAAAAACAGACTATTCGAATTATATCACTAGTTGGGGATTTCTTTTCCTATTGTTGTTCGGTTTTTGGTTTATGATGAGAAGGATGACCGGTGGCGGTGGACCTGGTGGACAAATCTTTAATATTGGAAAATCCAGAGCGGCCCTTTTCGATGCCGAGAATAAAGTTAAAATCACTTTTTCTGATGTAGCTGGTTTGGAAGAAGCTAAGGAAGAGGTGAAAGAGATTGTTGACTTCTTAAAAACTCCAGGCAAATTCACCAAATTAGGGGGTAAAATTCCAAAAGGTGCCCTACTTGTAGGCCCTCCAGGTACCGGTAAAACGTTACTTGCAAAAGCCGTTGCTGGTGAAGCTGCAGTACCGTTTTTCACACTTTCAGGATCAGATTTCGTTGAGATGTTCGTCGGAGTTGGAGCTGCAAGGGTACGTGATTTATTCAAACAAGCAAAAGAAAAAGCCCCTTGTATCGTATTTATTGATGAAATTGATGCGATTGGACGATCTAGGGGTCGTGGTCAAATGCCGGGATCGAACGACGAGCGTGAAAATACATTGAATAGTTTACTAGTTGAAATGGATGGTTTCGCGAC
>JAHEMU010000438.1 GCA_024643485.1 Cytophagales bacterium | reverse complement strand
CCCCGCAACGGCCTATTTGAAAGGTTTTCTGAATAGTCGAAATATATCCTCAACTCAATCAGACCTGGGAATTGAAGTGATTAATGAACTTTTCAATGAAAAATCCCTAGCACAACTCTTTGATATAAGTTCAAAAAATATTGCTGAATTTTCTGAAAATGCGCTGCGAATTTATCAATTACAAGACCAATACATTAAAACCATTACCCCAGTTAAATCTTTTTTACAAGGCAAAAATGCTTCCCTAGCTCGCGTTATTTGCAATGGTCAATTTTTACCGGAAGCAAGCCGATTTGATCAATTAGAAGAATTGGATTGGGCCTTTGGAACCATGGGCTTTATGGATCAAGCCAAACACTTGTGCACCCTGTATTTGGAAGATTTATCTGATTTTATCGTAGAACAGGTGGACCCGCATTTTGGGTTTAGTCGATATGCTGAACGGTTGGGTCGTAGTGCTTATTCCTTTGATGAACTTCAATCTAATTTGCTTAAGGAATCTACATTTATTGATCACATCACTCTGAAAATTTTAAAAAAGCATATTGATAAAGACCAACCTTCATTGATTTGTTTTTCAGTCCCATTTCCAGGAAATTTATACAGTGCTTTCCGTTGTGCGAAGTATATTAAAGAACAATATCCCAAAATAAAAACGGCTATGGGGGGTGGTTTCCCTAATACTGAATTGCGCTCATTGTCCGACGCTCGAGTTTTTAGCTATTTCGATTTTATCAGTTTAGATGATGGAGAGCTTCCGATTGAACTTATTTATCAATCGATATCTTCAGAAAATGATGATTCTTTTGATTTAAAAAGAACTTTTTTATTGGAAAATGAAAAGGTCACTTATAATAATAGGTCGAGCTTAAAAGATTATAGTCAACAGGCCGTGGGAACACCTGATTACACAGGTTTAAATCTTGATCAATATTTATCAGTTATAGAAGTAACCAACCCCATGCACAGTTTATGGAGTGATGGTAGATGGATAAAATTGACCCTTGCTCATGGTTGTTATTGGGGAAAATGTACGTTTTGCGATGTTTCATTGGATTATATTAAATTATATGAACCGGTTACCGCAAAACTTGTAGTGGATAGAATGGAGGAATTAATTCAGCAAACGGGTGAACGTGGTTTTCATTTTGTTGACGAAGCTGCTCCACCGGCTTTAATGCGTGAGTTAGCCATTGAAATTATTCGAAGGAACCTGTCGGTCGTTTGGTGGACCAACATTCGGTTTGAAAAGAGCTTTACTCTTGAGCTGTGTAGGCTCCTTAAAGCTTCGGGATGCATCGCTGTTTCCGGTGGTTTAGAGGTAGCGTCAGATCGATTATTAACACTTATAAAAAAAGGGGTATCAATTGATCAAGTAGCACAAGTCATGAGAAACTTTACCGAAGCCGATTTAATGGTGCATGCTTATCTTATGTACGGTTATCCTACACAAACGATACAGGAAACGGTCGATAGTCTTGAGATGGTTCGACAACTCTTTGAAATTGGTATTCTTCAATCTGGCTTTTGGCATCAATTTGCTCTAACGGCCCACAGTCCGATTGGACTTAATCCAGACGCCTACCATATCAAACCTCAAAATCCAAAAGTCACCTTTGCTTTAAACGATTTGGAATTTGAAGATGCCACAGGAATAGACCATCAAAAGTTTAGTTTTGGACTTAAAAAATCCTTATTTAACTATATGCATGGCATAGGAATGGAGTTCCCTTTGCAACAGTGGTTCGATTTCAGCATACCAAAGACAAGTATCAAAAAAGAATACATTGAAAATATACTCGCTCAATTTGACTTTAGGGGAATTACAAAAAACACAAAGGTGGTCTGGTTAGGTGGGCTCCCATTAACTGAATCTATTGTGAAAAGTAAAAAAACTAAAACCAAATTGACTTTTCATAGCCATCAAGAGCGCATAGAAATTTATTGCTCACCAACAGAAGGAACTTGGTTATTGGAATTGCTAGATAAAGCCACTCCAAAACTCAATCAACCTACGTTAACCATAGAGAAAATACGAGAGATATATCCACCTGAATTTGAAGATTTTGAACTGTTTTGGTATTCGAAGACGATGAATTTACTAAGAAAGCACGGGTTACTTGAATTATAAATGCTCTTTATTTTGAGCTACCACCTTTTTCATAATCAAACGCTCGTAAAAACTATCAATTGGTTTTAATAAAAAGGCAATTAATATCTTCGATGCCAAGCCTAAATAATTGTTTTCTGAGTATTGCTCAATGATTGGGTC
>JAHEMU010000437.1 GCA_024643485.1 Cytophagales bacterium | reverse complement strand
GCACAAGGCGAAAATTGAAGAATTATTAGTTGATTTGGCTAAGGTTGAACAATATTTTGCTCTTCCTGGAAAAGCGATAATTGAGCGGCTCTCCAAATCTTTATCAAATGGTGAATATGCTGTTTTCACTCAAGTCGTTAACAATACGACTAGGCAACTAGTTAATGATATTTATAGCGGTAATCCATATTTCCCGCAAGATGATGATGGAGAACAATTGGAGACAGAATTTGTCAAAAATCCTCAACATGGGATAAAGAAGAATTATTTCGAAGTTCTTTTTTTAGAAAACTTAAATTCGATCGATGAAACGGCTTTACATGAAAAACTTAGAGAATTACACGATCCTAATGACCAATTTACCTATAATGTAATCATTCAACATTCCTTTCAGGATGCTCTAATTGCTCTTTTTTTTAATCCAAATATTCAGGCGGTAGTTGTTAGATACGCTCCGAAATATCATTCTGATAATATCACAAAACTTATTAAACCTTATATACAAAATGTATTAAAAATTAATCTGGCTAATATTCCTGAATTTGAACTCGGGCCAAGAATAGGGGAATTGATAAGTCAATTTCGACCTGAAATAGATACCTATTATGTCACAGATACGGCCCTGGGTAATTTAAAGGATAGTACACTTGAAACATTTAAACGAATATATTACAGAAAGGAAGATTTACAAGAGTTGCATTTAGCAATAATTAGAGGAATTCGGGAAAGATATAATACACCATTTTTTAGTGCTTTAAAAGAATACAGCCAAAAACCGACAAGCATATTTCATGCAATGCCAATTTCAAGAGGTAATTCCGTTTTTAAATCGAAATGGATTAAAGATTTTGGTGATTTTTATGGGAGAAATATGTTTTTAGCTGAAACATCATCGACCACGGGTGGAATGGATTCGCTATTGCAACCTACGGGTCCAATGAAAAAAGCCCAAGAAATGGCTGCCCATGCTTATGGTTCTAACCGCACCTTTTTTGTCACAAATGGAACATCTACAGCAAATAAAATCGTAGTTCAAGCACTCGTTGAACCGGGTGACTTAGTATTGATTGATCGAGATTGTCATAAATCACATCATTATGGACTTGTTTTGTCAGGTGCTTACCCCGTTTATTTGGATTCCTATCCCATAGAAAAATATTCAATTTATGGCGCAGTTCCACTTGAACAAATCACTAAAAAGTTATTAATACTTAAAGATGCGGGTAGATTGGATAAAGTAAAAATGCTCTTATTAACCAATTGCACCTTTGACGGAATGGTTTACAATGTTCAAAGGGTAATGGAGAGAGTTTTAGCTATCAAACCAGACATGATATTCTTATGGGATGAAGCCTGGTTTGCTTTTGCTGGATTTACCTATACCTATAAACAGCGAACCGGAATGTTTAGCGCTAGAACATTAAGAGAAAAATACCAAACTGAAGCTTACAAAAAGGAATATATAGCTCATATTAAAGGATTGAAAGTAGGAGAGGACCCGACTCTTCCCGATCCTGATAAAGTTAGAATTAGAGTTTATTCAACTCAAAGTACTCATAAAACACTTAGCAGTTTTAGACAAGGATCAATGATTCATATCTGGGATGAGGATTATCGTAAAAAAGTGGAAAACACTTTTTTAGAAGCTTATATGACACATACCTCAACTTCACCAAATTATCAGATGTTAGCTTCTTTAGATGTAGGAAGAAGGCAAGTGCAGTTTGAAGGCTATGAAATGGTGGAAAGAAGCATCGAATTGGCAATGGTTTTTAGAGCAAAGGTGATTGATAATCCACAATTAAATAAATATTTTGACGTATTAACCGTAAAAGATTTTATTCCTGACCAATATAGAGATACTGGATTAAACGAATATTATGATTCAAGTAAAGGTTGGAATCGGATGGAAGAAGCTTGGGAAAAAGACGAATTCATGCTAGACCCAACTAAAATAACTTTGTTTATTGGCCGGACGGGTATTGATGGAGATACTTTTAAAAATAAGTATCTAATGGATAAATATAATATTCAAATAAATAAAACATCTCGTAATACAGTTCTTTTTATGACAAATATTGGAACAACTCGAGGAAGCGTAGCTTATTTGACAAAAGTATTACTTAAAATCGCTGGACAATTAGATGAACATTTCAATTCCCTAAATAAACGTGAGAAGCTTATTGCGGATGAATTAATTCAATCATTGACGTTAAAGGTTCCTCCATTGCCTGATTTTAGTAGGTTTCATTCTTCATTTTTAGCTGTACCTGG
>JAHEMU010000436.1 GCA_024643485.1 Cytophagales bacterium | reverse complement strand
CCTTGGTGGGATAATTTGAGGACGGAAGAAAAAGAAACCCGAGCCGATATCCTCAAACAAGCACTAGGTAAAACCCTTGAGGTGCAAAGTGCCAGACTTGGGAACGACA
Source organism: Cytophagales bacterium (assembly GCA_024643485.1). Lineage (GTDB taxonomy): Bacteria > Bacteroidota > Bacteroidia > Cytophagales > Cyclobacteriaceae > JAHEMU01. Next base: position 2,169 of record JAHEMU010000436.1, on the reverse strand, counting down.
TTAATCAATGGCAGTGGGAAAAAGTGCATACCCTCACTCATCCCCATCCGTTAGGACAAGTGGATCTACTGAAGCCTATATTCAATGTTGGTCCTTTCAAAGTGAATGGTGGAAATGAAGTAATCAACAACCTCATGTTCAAATTAAATCCTGAAGGGCTATTTGAAGTTACCGGAGGCCCTGCATTGAGAAAGGTAATCGACATGGCCGATCTATCCGGTGCTCGCTCCGTTTTACCTTCCGGTGAATCTGGAAATATGATGAGCCCTCACTACGGTGATCAAGCAAAAATGTATGCTGAAGGGGAAACGCGACCACTATTGATGAACAAAGAAACACTTAAAAAAGGTACTCATTCTATTTTGATGTTAAATCCGCATGAAATCAAGTAAACTCGACCAAATTCGGAAAAAACTATACATTGTAATATTTGAAGCAGATACTTTTTGGGGCAAATTCTTCGATGTAGCGCTGTTATTTGCTATTTGCATCAGCGTACTCGTCGTTATGTTGGAAAGCGTAGAGTCGGTGGAGATGCAATACGGAAATGAATTGTACATCATCGAATGGGTATTTACTATTTTATTTTCTTTTGAATACCTGGCCAGATTATACGTCATCGACAAACCTCGGAAATACGCCTTCAGCTTTTTTGGGATGGTCGATTTACTTTCCATTTTACCCACGTTTATAGGCTTATTTGTGTCTGGGGCCCACATGTTATTAGTCATTCGCAGCATTCGCCTACTCCGGGTATTTAGGGTATTTAAACTTGTGCGTTTTTTAGGAGAAGCGAGTCAATTGAGTGCGGCCCTGAGAAGCAGCAGAGAAAAAATCACCGTATTTTTAGTTAGTGTGGCCGTTTTAGTAGTCATTTTAGGCTCTTTAATGTTTCTGATTGAAGGAAAGGAAAACGGATTCTCTAGTATTCCACGGAGCATTTATTGGGCGATTGTTACATTAACCACGGTAGGTTATGGCGACATTGCTCCACAAACAGTTTTAGGGCAAGCACTCGCAAGCTTTATCATGATATTAGGTTACGGCATTATCGCAGTCCCGACCGGAATTGTAACCTCCGAAATAACAAAAGTTCATCATTTGAAACAAAACACCTCTAAAATTTGTAGTGAATGTAATTATACAGAATCCGATCATAAAGCGGAATACTGTAAAATGTGCGGCAGTAAATTTTCTTAGCTTAAAGGAAGTAAGTAACTTGCGCCGTCTTTTAGCAAAGCGCTATAAAAACAGCATATGAATTCAGAAAAAAAGAAAGAAGTTGTTATATTTTTCGCCGGTGATTCGGGCGATGGTATTCAGCTAACAGGGGGGCAATTCACTGAAACCACCGGATTATTCGGAAATGATGTTAGTACATTTCCCAATTTTCCAGCGGAAATCAGGGCACCAAAAGGATCGCTTGGCGGAGTATCCGGTTATCAGCTTAAATTTGGAAGCGTTAAGGTATTTACCCCAGGCGACAAATACGATGTACTGGTAGCCATGAATGCGGCGGCGCTCAAAACTTCCCTACCCAATTTAAAGAAACGAGGAATCGTCATAGCAAACTTGGATGGTTTCGATAAAAAAAGCCTTCAACTTGCAGGGTATGATACTAATCCATTAGAAGGAAATGAATTAGACGAATACCATGTTCATAAAGTGGACGTCACCAAAATGACTCGTAACGCACTAAAGGATAGCGGACTTGGAGTGAAGGAAGTTGACCGATGCAAGAACATGTTCGTTTTAGGATTTATCTATTGGATGTATAATCGATCATTGGAATATACCCTTCAGTTTTTAAATACAAAATTCAAAACCAAGGAAGACATATTAAATGCTAATATCAATGCATTAAAGGCAGGGTATAACTTTGGGGATACTAGCGAAGCGTTCACCGCGCGATATTCAGTGGATCCTGCGCCAATGCCTAAAGGAACCTACCGTAATATCAAAGGAAATCAGGCAACTGCACTCGGTATGATTTCCGCCGCTCATAAGGCAGGTCTCGATTTATTTTACGGAAGCTATCCCATTACTCCCGCCTCGGATGTATTGCATTTTCTAAGCCGACATAAAAACTTTGGCGTAAAAACATTTCAAGCTGAAGATGAAATCGCCGCTATCAGTGCCGCCATTGGCGCTTCATACGGTGGTGGACTT
>JAHEMU010000435.1 GCA_024643485.1 Cytophagales bacterium | reverse complement strand
CAGTGAGAGCATTAATTTAGTTGCTTCCACTTTTGGAGATCACTTTATTCGGAAAGGAGATGAGATAATTGTTTCCATCGCAGAACATCATTCCAATTTTGTGCCTTGGCAACAATTAGCAAAAAGAAAGGGAGCTATTCTAAAGGTCATACCGCTCGATGCTAACCATGCGTTGGATATGAGTGCATATCAATCCCTTTTATCAGAAAAAACACGTTTGGTGGCGGTAAATCACGCTTCCAATTCATTGGGAAATATTAATGATGTTCAAACCATCACCAAATGGGCGAAAGAAAAGGGAGCATTCGTTTTAATCGATGGAGCGCAAGCATCCTCTCACTTAGAAATTGACGTTCAAGCTATAGGATGTGACTTTTACGCCTTATCGGCTCATAAAATGTACGGTCCTACTGGAATTGGAGCCATTTATGGTAGAAGAGAACTCTTGGAAGAAATGCCTCCTTACCAATTTGGAGGAGAAATGATCAAAAATGTAGGAGTAGATCAAACTACATTTAACGACATCCCTTACAAATTCGAAGCAGGAACTCCTCATATTGAAGGGGTAATTGCATGGAAAGAAGCCATCTATTTCATAAATAAAATCGGAAAATCGGCCATTCGTGAACATGAAAATCAGCTCACAGCCTACGCAGAGCATCAATGGAAGAAATTGCCTGGTTTTAAAATATACGGAGATAAAAAAAATAAAGTAAGTGTGGTATCCTTTACCATAGAAGGGGTTCATTCCTTTGATATCGGACAAATGCTTGATGCAAGAGGAATTGCCGTTCGCACAGGACACCATTGTACTGAGCCATTAATGGATTTTCTCAATATTGATGGAACTTCTAGAGCCTCATTTGCTGTTTATAATACTTTCGAGGAAATAGATCGTATGACTGAGGGGTTGGAAAGAATTATTAAATTTTTAAATTAGAATGACTATAAACGAAGTACAAGATTCCATCATCGAAGACTTTTCTATATTAGATAATGATATGGAAATGACTAATTTCTATTTGATGGAGTTAGGACAAAAACTTCCCGAAATGGATATTTCTTTAAAAATTGAAGAAAACCAGATCAAAGGATGTCAATCAAAGGTTTGGTTATTTGCTGAGCTAAATGATGGGAAGGTGACCTTTAATGCAGATAGCAATACAGCAATTACCAAAGGATTAGTCAGTTTATTGGTGCGAGTATTTGATAAACAAACACCCGACGATATTCTACACGGAGAATTATATTTCCCTGAAAAAATTGGAATGAATCGATTTATCGGCACCCAACGGAGCAACGGTTTCCTAGCCATGATAAAACAATTTAAAATTTATGCCGTAGCGTTAAAATCTAAACAAGGAATTCAAAATAATGGATAACCAGCCGATTGCTATATCAGAAGAAAAGTTAAAAGAATTGGTGGTGAACGCCATCAAAAAGGTGTACGACCCGGAAATTCCTGTTGATGTATACGAATTGGGTCTTATTTATGAAGTTTCAGTATTCCCTGTCAATAATGTTTTTATATTAATGACGCTTACTTCACCTAGCTGCCCCTCTGCTGAGGTTATTCCAAGTGAAGTGGAGCAAGTAGTAAAGGCCCTTACTGAGGTAAATGAAGTACAAGTGGAGTTGACATTCGATCCGCCCTACACGATGGAAATGATGTCCGAAGCCGCCAAATTAGAATTAGGATTTTTATAAAATATAAACCAATAAATAGCCATGTATCCAGAAGAATTAGTAGTACCGATGAGAGAAGACTTGACTTCGGTTGGATTTAATGAATTAAGAACAGCAGAACAGGTAGAAGATTTACTTACAGAAGCGAATGGAACTATTTTGCTTGTAGTAAATAGTGTATGTGGATGTGCTGCAGGAGCTGCTCGTCCAGGCGTAAAATGGGCACTTGAAATGAGTAACAAGAAGCCGGATGTATTAGCAACTGTTTTTGCGGGTGTTGATATGGATGCTACTGCGAAAGCACGTGAATTCACACTTCCTTTCCCTCCGTCTTCTCCTTCTATCGCTTTGTTTAAAGATGGTGAGTTAATTCACTTTGTTGAAAGACACCATATTGAAGGAAGAAATGCGCAAATTATCGGACATCATTTAGTTGATGTATTTCAAGAATATTGTTAAAAAACAATCCCCACGGAAAAAAATCAAATAAAAAAGAGGTTGTTTCAGTAAATGAAACAACCTCTTTTTTTTATTGTCCTCTTTAATGATTTGTCTATATTGTACGAACAAATTAGTTGAATTATAGCCTATTA
>JAHEMU010000434.1 GCA_024643485.1 Cytophagales bacterium | reverse complement strand
TTTTTTCTACCGTGCCCGGATGCGGACCATGTGGCAAGCCACCTGGGTGTAATGTAAACGACCCGCGCTCTATGCCTCTACGACTCATAAAATTTCCTTCAGCATAATAGAGTACTTCATCACTATCAATGTTACTATGATTATAAGGCGCAGGAATAGCGAGTGGGTGATAATCAAATAACCGAGGGACAAAAGAACAGATTACGAAATTGTGTGCCTGAAATGTTTGATGCACAGGGGGTGGTTGGTGAATGCGACCTGTAATCGGTTCGAAATCGTGAATTGAAAAAGCATAGGGCCACAAAAAACCATCCCACCCCACTAAATCAAGGGGACTGTAATCATAAACATATTGGTGGAGGTAGCCTTGTTTTTTAATCTTCATTAAAAACTCACCCTTAGTTGTTTCAGTAACTAACTCTTGTGGTGGTCGGATGTCACGTTCGCAATACGGTGAATGTTCTCCTAGCTGACCTAATTGATTTCTATACCGCTTCACCGTTTCAACAGGGGATGCAGATTCTATAATTAAAAGTCGAAGCGGTCCATTTTCAAATTCGAGCTTGTAAATAACCGTGCGCGGAATTACAACATAGTCACCCTGATTGATCTCTAATTTGCCAAATTGAGAAATCAGAATTCCTTTTCCATCGTGAACATAAAGTACCTCATCGCCTTCGGCATTTTTATAAAAGTAATCCATCTTGCGTTGGGTAGGCGAGCAAATGGAAATAGAGCAATCATTGTTAGCCAACAATACTTTACGCGCGGATAAATAATCGGCACCCGTTGTTGTTACTTTGGATGTGTTGAGATGAGTTTGTCGCAACGCGTAATCCTGAATTATTTTAGGACCATACTTTACAGGATCCTTCAATGCTTTAATTCGCGTTGGTGGATTAATATGGTACAGATTTGAATAGATACCGGAAAATCCTTCAGAGCTTACCAATTCTTCTTTGTATAAACTACCATCCGGTTGTCGGAATTGAGTGTGTCGTTTATGCGGAATGTTTCCTAGTCTGTGGTAATACATAGCGTTGAGTGTTCATCAAAATTTCTATTGGTGAAGGTACAAAAAAAGAACTCACCCTAAATAAATTCGGGGTGAGTTCCAATGATGCTAAAGTGCATTACATCTTGGTTCGATTCAATTCCGGTATCCTGTCAAAAAGTTGGATTGCTTGCTGAAGAACTTCGTTGGTTTCGTTTATGATTGGATAAAAACTTTGATTGTCCCATACGTTACGTGCAATCTCAGCTTTCAAATAAATCTGGAATACCCGTTTATTTTTCTCAAGATCTTTTGGTCGAGGTTCAATTTTATTTTTAATACCCATTACCACCACACGACCTAGCATAACATCCGTTACTTCAAATTTTTGAAGATAATCTTTATACCCTTTTTCTGTTAATGAAGTTTTATTTTGTTCGGCAAAAATAAAAGCATATTCGCGTAGAATATTGGCATTAAAGAGTTGATTGAAATACTTACTGCTGTGTGTTGTATCCAGCGGCACAAAGTAATCGGGCATTATACCACCGCCACCGTATACGGCTCGGCCATTTATAGTTTCAAATTTTAATGAATCGTTAAAGTGAATGCTATCGGCTGAAAAAAACTCGCCATGCTTGTAGCGCTTGGAAATATCTTTATCATATTCATCAAGATCATTGTAAGGTTTTTGAATAGACCGACCACTGGGTGTGTAGTATCTTGATATTGTGAGTCTCACTTCGGAGCCATCATTTAATCTAAATGGACGTTGCACCAAACCTTTTCCATAAGATCTTCTTCCTACAATCAAGGCGCGGTCATTATCCTGCAACGCACCAGCAACAATTTCAGAAGCGGAGGCACTGCTTTCGTTTACTAAAATTATTAAGTCGCCACGCTCAAAATCTCCTGCATCGCTGGCAAATAAATCCTCATCGTATTTTGTTTCTTGCCCTTTAGTAAAAACAATCCGTTCTCCCTTTTGAAGAAACTCATCGGCAATTCCAACAGCTTCATCCAAATAACCACCGGGATTTCCTTGAAGATCTAAAACCAATTTGGTCATGCCTTCTTTTTTCAATTTTTCAATTGCCTGATGTACTTCTTCGTGCGTGGTTTGTGAAAAGCGATTTACTTTTATATAGCCGATCTCTGGCGTAGCCATGTATGCAGCATCCATCGAAAATTGAGGAATCTTATCACGGATAATAGTAAATGTAATAGGGCCTTTGGTATCTCTTCTTACTACTTCAATTTTAACTTCTGTACCCTTAGGTCCCTTTAGAAT
>JAHEMU010000105.1 GCA_024643485.1 Cytophagales bacterium | reverse complement strand
CCTTTTGAAAGACATACCGAAATGGTGTCAAAATAAGGCCCGTATGCTTGAGCCCTATCGCCGGTTTCGACTAGAGCATTAAATATTCGGGCCCCATCTAGGTGCATTTTCAATCCATGATTAGTCGCGGTTTTCGCTATCTGTTCTATTTCTGATAAATGATAATAGCTACCGCCCCCCTTATTCACTGTATTTTCCAAAGAAACTACAGAAGAAATTGGATAATGTGCATCTTCAGGGTTTACAGAATCGGCCACTTCTTTTGCTGTTATTTTGCCCCGATCTCCCGCAATCAAGCGCACGGAACATCCGCTATTAGCGGCTATACCTCCCCCTTCATACTTATACACATGAGATCCTTCATAACAAATGATTTCTTCACAAGGCCGTGTTAAGGTGCGCAGCGCTATTTGGTTGGTCATGGTACCCGAAGGGCAAAATATACCGCTATCCATGCCAAAAATATCAGCACATTTTCGCTCCAATTCCTTAACTGTTGGGTCTTCACCAAAAACATCATCTCCTACTTTAGCCGACATCATGGCCTCCAGCATTTCTTTAGAAGGCTTTGTCAGTGTGTCACTTCTGAAATCAATCATTTATTTAATGTCTTATTTATTTCTTCTATAAGAATATCGCGTTCAATGGGTTTTGTGATATAGTTATCAAATCCTAAATCAATAAAACTTTCACGATTATAATGCATGGCGTAAGAAGTTACAGCCACAATAGGTGTTTTAATATTGAGTTCTTCTCTAATTCGGGATTTCACCTGAACGCCATCTTCTTGGCCGTTGCCGAGATTAATATCAAGAAGGATAATATCGAATTCCATTTCCTTTAGCTTCAGGAAGGCTTGAGAAACGGTATTGGCGATGATTACATCCATAGTAGGCGAAAGTAATCGATCCAAAACAAAAGCATTGGTCGGGTCATCCTCTATGTATAATAATCTCGTTCTTGACATGAACCCCAAATTTGAAAATAAATTTAGTACAATTTAATTAAAATTACTTTAAAGACAGACTTAAGTAATTCTAGAATTGCAACTTTTCAATCCTTGAGAATGTTATAAAGACGAGTTAATAACTTTTAAGGTTTAGTTGAAGAGGGGTGCTATAATTTTTTAGCACCTTTTTTTTACATCTCTTCTTTTAAAAAGAAGGAAGTATGACCCACCACATTTTGAACTAATTCCTCTGGTGTACCTTCTGCAATAATCATTCCTCCCGCAGCACCACCTTCGGGCCCTAAATCTATGATATGATCGGCCATTTTAATTACGTCCATATTGTGTTCAATAATTAAAACGGAATTACCCTTATCAACCAATTTATTAAGAACATCCATTAAATGTTCAATATCCTGAAAATGCAATCCAGTGGTAGGTTCATCCAAAATATAAAACGTTTTACCAGTATCTTTTTTTGAAAGTTCCGTCGCTAGTTTTACCCTTTGTGCCTCACCACCAGAAAGAGTAGTTGCATGTTGCCCTAAGCTGATATAGCCCAAACCAACGTCGTTAAGCGTTTGAATTTTGCGCAAAATTTTAGGGAAATGCTCGAAAAATTCTACCGCTTCGGAAACTGTCATATCCAAAATATCTGCAATCGACTTTCCTTTGAATCTCACTTCCAGTGTTTCTCTATTATATCGTTTTCCTTTACAGGTTTCACATGGGACCAAAACATCCGGAAGGAAATCCATTTCAATAACGCGCATACCGCCTCCCTGGCACGTTTCACATCTACCACCCTTCACATTAAAAGAAAATCTTCCCGGTTTGTAGCCCCTTATTTTAGATTCGGGCATGTTGGTAAATAAATCTCGAATTTCAGAAAACACACCTGTATAGGTAGCTGGGTTTGAACGTGGTGTTCTACCAATAGGTGATTGGTCAATTTCAATTACTTTATCCAAGTTTTTTAACCCTTCCACTTTTTCATATTCCAGCGGTGTTAATCTAGAACGATAAAAATGTGTATTTAAAATAGGAAAAAGAGTATCGTGAATTAGAGAGGATTTACCACTTCCGGAAACGCCAGTAATACAGATCATCTTACCAAGTGGCAAGGTAAGTGTGACATTTTTTAAATTATTTCCTTTAGCGCCAACTAGCACTAATTCTTTGCCATTTCCTTCTCTTCTGTCGCTATGGAATTGGATTTTTTTCTTTCCATATAAATATTGAGCTGTAAGCCCCGGAGCTTCCTTAAAGTATTCTGGTGTGCCCTGAGCAACAATTTTGCCTCCCAATCTTCCCGCTCCAGGTCCGATATCGATTACAAAATCTGAAGCTATCATCATATCCTTATCGTGTTCTACCACGATAACTGAATTTCCAATGTCTCTCAAATTTTTTAATGCGGAAATCAGTTTTTGATTGTCCCGCTGATGAAGGCCAATACTTGGTTCATCTAAAATATAAAGTACCCCAACTAATTGACTTCCAATTTGGGTAGCCAACCTAATGCGTTGCGCCTCCCCTCCAGATAACGTTCTCAATGGCCTATCGAGATGTAAATATTCCAGACCAACATCGAGTAAAAAGCCGATTCGCTTATTTAATTCTTTCAGAATTTCCTCTGCAATTATTTGTTGGCGTCCTGTTAATCTTTCCCCTAAACCACCCATCCATTTGGCTAAACTTCCCAAATCCATGGCCGACAATTCTGAAATGTTTTTATTGTCAATGATGAAGTGTAAGGATTCCTTTTTTAGTCGAGCTCCATTGCATTCCGGGCAAGTATTTATCACTAAAAACTCATTTAGCCACGCTTGCATTTTTTCCGAGGCTCCTTCCTTTTGTCTTTCTAGAAAGTCGACAATTCCTTCAAATTTGGTGTGCCAGTCGGTACCTGGATATTTTTTTGATTGAACAGCTACTGGTTCATCATCACCGTGGAGTAAAATTTGAATTACTTCTTCCGGTAATTGATTTATGGGTGCTGTGATATTTAAATCATACCGCTTAAGAATTGCTTCCACTTTTTTAAAAATCCAGATATCTCTGTATTCACCTAATGGAATAATTCCCCCTCTACTAATGCTAATGGTCGGATCTGGAATAATGGATTCCCGAGTAATTTCTTCGATTGTTCCCATTCCATTACAAATAGGGCATGCGCCATATGGGGAGTTAAAGGAGAATGAATTCGGGGCGGGCTCATCATACGATAAACCAGATTCAGGGTCCATTAAATTCTTTGAAAAATAATGGATTTTACCATCTTCTTCCAGGATCATCACTGAACCCTTGCCTTCTTTTAGCGCAGTTTTTAATGATTGCCCTATTCTAAACCGGTCTCCTTCTTTCACTATTACCCGGTCAATAACCACTTCAATATCATGAATTTTATAACGGTCGAGCTGCATTTTTGCTGATAACTCTTCCATTTGGCCATCAATCCGAACTTTACTGAATCCTTGCTTTCTAATTTGAACGAACAGCTCTCTGTAATGGCCTTTCCTACCCTTTACGAGGGGCGCCAATAGTGTGAGCTTTTTATTATCGAACAGTTGAAGGATACGGTCAATTATTTGATCCTCCGTGAGCCGTTCCATTTTATTTCCGGTGATATAACTAAAAGCTTCACCTGCTCGGGCATAGAGTAATCTTAAAAAATCATAAATCTCTGTTACGGTCCCCACGGTTGATCTGGGGTTTCTAGAGGTCGTTTTTTGTTCGATGGAAATAACAGGTGAAAGCCCATTAATTTTATCGACATCTGGCCTTTCCATGTCCCCAATAAAAGATCGGGCATAGGCAGAAAAGCTTTCCATATACCTTCTTTGGCCTTCAGCGTAAATGGTATCAAAAGCCAATGACGATTTACCACTTCCACTTATTCCTGTAATTACAACCAACTGATTGCGAGGAATATTTATATTTAAATTCTTTAAATTATGTTCTCTAGCGCCAATTATCTCAATAACATCATGACCGTTATAAGCCAATGCACTTGTAGTAGTATCATTTTTTAATTCCACAACTCCTCCTATACTAAAGCCATTTTAAAATTTCCACGCAAAGGTAAGTGTATTATCCACACCATCGGATAAAACATTGATTAATCTGGTTTATTTCAATGAATACTCTAACAAAGAGTTTTAAACATAAACCATAAATTTAACAGGGATTCGGCTTTCTTCAACTGTTATGGCACATCAATTCCGCGAGCAATTTTAAGCATTAAATACCAATCTTGTCGATCGAATTTCACCTCCACAGCGGATGCCATATCTTTAAGTCGATCTGCATTCATAGTACCCACTACAGGAAATATATTGGATGGGTGATGTAACAACCAAGCAATTACCAATGCCGCATTCGAAACTTTGTACTTTTTAGCAAACCCGTTTAACTGTGCAGTGATGGTTCTATTTGAAAATAACTTCCCACCTCCTAAAGGTGACCATGCCATCGGAGAAATTCGTTTTTCTTGCAAATGTTCCAAAGTTCCATCAAACATCAGTTCTGTATGGGTAAGCGAGATCTCCAATTGATTGGACACAATCGGGAAATCAAGTCTTGACTGTAGTAAATCCAATTGATTATTTGTAAAGTTAGAAACACCAAAATGCTTCACTTTACCTTCTTTTTTTAATGAAGTAAAAGCTTCTGCAACTTCATCTGCATTCATCAACGGGTCGGGACGATGGATAAGAAGTACATCTAAATAATCGGTATGCAGCGCTTTTAATGACTCTTCGGTCGATGAAATAATATGAGATTTCGAAGTGTCATAATAAGGTATAATGCGCTCTGGATGTTTGTTTGAGACAATTTTGATTCCGCATTTGCTAATTATTTCAATTTTATCTCTGAGAGCCGTTTGCTTTTTGAGCACATTCCCAAATAAATACTGGCAATTGTAATTACCGTATATATCCGCATGGTCAAAACTAGTGATTCCCACTTCAAGAGATTGGTTGATTAATTTCTCTTGTTCAGCTGGAGGAAATGAACGATCGTTCCATCTCCAACCCCCTAAAATGATTCGGGAAATTTCAGGACCTTTAGGGCACAAATACTGCTTTTTGACACTCATATTAAAAGATTAAATTGACTAATCTGAAAATATACTACTTTACTGAATAATATGTAACTAATGTTAGAAAGATTTAAATACAATCTGATTGTTATTCTTCTTTTTGGTAGTGAATTACTACACTGTTTTCCTCTCGAAGGTATTTTTCAGCAGCGGCTTGAATCTGTTTTGCACTAGTCCCGGATATTAATTCTGCTTCCTCGTTGATGAAATCTGGATTTCCAATGTTGGCAGCAAATGCTAATTGGGTGCACTTTTCCAATAATTCAATTTTTCCAAATGCAGCTACCGAAATAGCTTGATTTACCACTTTTTCATGTTCAGATGTTGTAATTGGGTGATGGAACAAATTGACAATCACTTCTTTTACTGATTTTTCCGCCTTTTCAAATGAAATACCTTCCTGTAAATACCCTTGAATGGTAATATACCCGGGATCTAAACTACCGGATACATTACAGTGAATAGAGGTAAAGATGGATTCTTCTTTTACCAGGGCTTGGTATAGTCTAGAGGATTTTCCCCTGCCGAGTAAATCGCTTAGTAGGTCGGTGGCAAAATAGTCATCGTCCGTTCGTTTTCCTATATGCCATGCTTGTAGGAACAGGTTCTGAGGTACCTTGGCGGATAAATTCAACCTTCCTTGTTTCTCTCTTTTTGTTTCTTGTGGCAGACTTCTCTGATAATCTTTTCCTTTTGGAATGGGTTCAAACCATTTTTTAGATAACATTTTAACCTGTTCTGTGGTCACGTTACCACCAACTACCATAATTGCTCTGTTTGGGACATAGTGAGTACTAAAAAAGTCTCTGACATCATCCATTGTTGCTTGTTCAATGTGTTCCAAACAAGCGCCGATGGTTGGCCATTGGTACGGGTGTTTATTGTAGAGTAGTTTTCTTAAATGGTGTGAAATATCACCATACGGACTGTTTATATATCTTTGTTTATACTCTTCGATAACTACTTTTCGTTGAACTTCTAGAACATGGGGGTCGAAAGAAAGGCTCAGCATTCGATCTGATTCCAACCAAAAACCGGTTTCAATATTAGCTGCTGGAAGGGTTAAGTAGTAATTCGTGTAATCTGGGGTGGTGTACGCGTTATTTTCACCGCCTACCCGTTGAAGCGGCTCGTCATAATTTGGAATATTTGCTGAACCGCCAAACATGAGATGTTCAAACAAATGCGCAAACCCCGTTTTTAGTTCAGATTCGTCTCTTGATCCTACATCGTATAAGATATTCATAACTGCAATTCCCACCGTATTATCTGGAATTACATACACTTTTAAACCGTTCTCTAGTGTAAAAAAATCGTAATGTATCATGGTTTTCTTCTCAAATCGGGCTCAAGTTACGGTTAAATACCGAATGTGTAAGAATTATGCTGCAATGTTACTCAGATTTTAAATTGAATAAATTAGATTTGCTAAATTAATGATACAACCTATGAATTTTAATAAAAAAGGCGTAAACGATAAAAAACTCAAGGAATTTTATCGAGCACTCCTAGTTCCCAGAATGATAGAAGAAAAAATGCTTTTACTTCTAAGACAAGGGAAAGTTAGTAAATGGTTTTCGGGTATCGGACAAGAGGCCATTTCCGTCGGAGCAGCATTGGCATTGGAATCAGATGAATATATTCTTCCTATGCACAGGAACCTAGGAATTTTCACCACTCGTAATGTGCCTTTTTCGCGACTTTTTGCTCAATTTCAAGGAAAACTTTCCGGTTTTTCGAACGGAAGAGAGCGATCTTTCCACTTTGGTACTAACCCGCATCATATAGTTGGTATGATTTCTCACCTTGGTCCACAATTAGGTGTAGCGGATGGGATTTCATTGGCAAACAAAATTGATAAAAAGAAGAAAGTCACTTTGGTATTTACAGGTGATGGAGGAAGTAGTGAAGGAGATTTTCACGAAGCATTAAATGTGGCAGCGGTATGGGATTTACCAGTGATTTTTCTTGTAGAAAATAACGGTTATGGGTTATCCACTCCAAGTGAAGAACAATTCAAATTTAAATCCTTTACTGACAAAGGGCCTGGGTATGGAATGCAAACTGAGCAGGTAGATGGAAATAATATATTAGATGTTTACCGTTGCATCGATAAATGGGCAACTTCCATTCGGAAAAACCCTCAACCCGTGCTGATCGAAGCTATGACCTTTCGTATGCGAGGACATGAAGAAGCCAGCGGAACGAAATACGTCCCCAAACAATTAATGGATCATTGGGCCACTAAAGATCCCGTCAATAACTTTGAAAATTTTCTGCTGAAGGAACAAATCATCGATGCAGATTATATCAAAAATTTAAGAAAAGAAATCAAGAAAGAAATTGATGAGGGATTGGATGCAGCTTATGCTGAAAGTTTGCCACCGGTTTCCACTGAAAAAGAACTACATGATGTATATGCCCCCTTTTCTCAGGAGGTACATCAGCCTAGTACTACCACTAGCAACAAACGTATGGTAGATGCTATTTCTGACGGATTAAAGGAAAGTTTAATTAAACATCCAGAATTAGTCGTAATGGGGCAAGACATTGCGGAGTATGGCGGGGTATTTAAAATGACCGAGGGGTTTTTAGGACTTTTTGGAAAAGATAGAATACGAAACACTCCTCTTTGCGAATCGGCTATTCTTGGAATTGGGTTAGGAATGTCGATTAAACAGAAAAAAAGTGTAATTGAAATGCAATTCGCCGATTTTGTTACCGCTGGTTTCAATCAAATTGTAAATAATTTAGCAAAATCACACTATCGCTGGGGTCAAAATGCCGACGTTGTAGTACGAATGCCTACGGGCGCTGGCGTAGGGGCTGGGCCCTTTCACAGTCAGTCGAATGAAGCTTGGTTTTTCCATACTCCGGGATTAAAAATTGTTTATCCTTCTAATCCCATTGATGCGAAAGGTCTTCTTACAGCGGCAATTGAGGATCCGAATCCATACTTGTATTTTGAGCACAAATATTTGTACAGAAGCCTTTCTGATGAAGTTCCTGAAGGGTATTATACCACTGAAGTGGGGAAAGCAAAGGTAGTAAAAGAGGGCACGGACCTCTCCATTATCACCTATGGAATGGGTGTTCATTGGGCCATGGAATCCGCTTCAAAAATGAAAGACCTTTCGATTGAAGTGGTCGATCTTCGGACTTTAATTCCTTGGGATAAAGAGGCTGTTGCAAAAACAGTAGGTAAAACAAATCGTGTTTTGGTGCTTCATGAAGATACCTTAACCGGTGGAATTGGAGGGGAAATAGCAGCATGGATTAGTGAGCATTGTTTTAAAGATTTGGACGCACCAGTAATGCGTG
>JAHEMU010000433.1 GCA_024643485.1 Cytophagales bacterium | reverse complement strand
TTCACCATATTTATAGCTTGTAGGAATGGGTTTTCCGGATAATAAATAGGGAAGATTAAGGGTAGATTTTACAAATTCATTGTCTTTGATTGTTAAAGTTGAATAGCTCAGAATTCCATTTTGCATTTCAGTTAAAAATAGAGTAGGGAGCCCCGAAGAAGTTATTTCTACGACTTCTACGGCCTTTATATGACCGGTATAGAGTATGGTTTTCGGGAAAGCAGACTCGACCAATGGAAGAAGTATCAATTCGTCATTGTTCCATCCAATTAGGGATGGTTCGAGGTTATTATTACTGTCAAAGAATGCAAATTGATACGCTTTAGATAAGTGATTTGTGGACAAGGAAGTTGTTTTTCCATTTAGTATGGAATAAATTTCTTTGACCGAATTCCCTCCGCCTCTTTGTCCTTCCAAGTAAATGAAGTACTCGCCGGTAACCATGTTTCTAAATTGATCTACCTTTGAAATATTTGAAAAGGGGAGTATTTCGGATGGTGAAATCTGATAGGATTGACCATTCAAATTAAATACTAAAATGAACCATGCGAAACCGAAGATTATGACTGTTTTCATAGGTGAAAGAATCTAAGGGTTTGTTGAAAATGAGTTCCGGTTATAATGATGGCGTACATTCCAGTTGGCAAATCACCAATGACTAATTCTTCTTCCAAATAGGAGTCCACATATTGGTTGCTGTCATGGGATATTTTACCATTTTCAAGATTCATAAGTTGAAGTCTAAATTCAACCAAGCCGTTAGACTCGAGTGAAAAACGAATGACATCAGTAGCTGGATTAGGCCAAATTTTGGGATTTTTGATGGTTATTTTGGCTAAAGGGCTCCTTGCTGAGTCCCGGTCAATTACTTCCAACTGTTTGGTTATCTCTCCGGAACATGCCCCACTTTGAGCAATCATTTTGAGTGAAAATACACCGGTCATTTCTGCTACAAGACCTATAGAATGGTCATTTTCCATTTGTTTTTTCAAGGATTCTGGATATACCCAAGAAATTTGATCGGCTAATGGCCAGGTAACATCAACGGCAATTAGGGTGTCACCAAGCGCTATACTGCTTGGCATAACAAAGTTCACGTCTGTTAACTCTGCCTTCATTTCTACAAAAACAGAATCAGTAAATACGCATCCTGCTATACTTTCAACTTCGCAAACCTGCCAACCTGATTCCTTAACTTGATATAATCGCTGATGACTAAAGGGAAATTTACCGCTATTCCATTCATAGCTGACCCAATTACCTGCGTCTAGCACCAATGGATCCCCAGCGCATTGAATCACTGAATCGGTTTTAAAAAGTGAAGGACTTTCCGCCAAAGGGATATCGATGGTTAATGCTTGTTCACAGCCCTTAGAATCGGTTACGCGAATGTGGTGATTGCCGATATTTAATTTTTCATGGAAAGTTCCCTTAAATCCATTTTCCCATTCAATCAAATAAGGAGGTTGTCCACCTGAAACTTCAATTTCTGCTTTGCCATTGGATAATTCTACACAGGAAGGTGATTCAATGAAAAGAGTGGTGACTTCGAGCGGAAGGGCAGATTTTAACTCGTATGTTTTCACAACGCTACATCCTTTGGTATCAGTGATTTTCACGGTGTGAAACCCTGCAGTAATTCCATCAAGCTTCCAATCTGTGAGTAACGGATTGTTATCCCATTCTACAGTAAATGGACCATCTTTTCCGATTACTGAAATCTCTAAAATTCCATCTGCGGTTTCGCTGCAGGAAGGCATTTGTTGATCAATTAACTCAATTTGGATTAAATTTATATTGTCTATAAAGAAACTTATTTCATTGCTGATGCATTTCATTGAATCAATTAATGCGACTCTATGAAATCCCGGACCTGGGGTAGCAGTGAGTGTGGAGGATGTTTTGCCGTCCCAGAGGATTTCTTTAATTCCTTTATTAGGTATGGCAGAGACTACCACCTTCCCATCCGGATAGTCGCATGAAATGGGATGCAGCTCGTTAATTTTGATGATTGGAGAACTCGATTCATCCACTTTAATTTCTGTAGAAATGGAGCACCCGAGGGAGTCGGTAATTAGCAATCCATAGGTACCTGCTGCTAAGCCCGTGAGGGTAGGAGTGTTGAGCGATGAATTGTGTTGCCATTGATATTGATAGGGCGATATACCTCCTCCAACTTCGACATCAATAGCGCCTTGAGGATCAATGCATCCACTAGGTTTGGTAGATATTTCAATGATTTTAAGGGAATTACCTTCAGTTTCTGGAACTTCAATCTCAAGAAACTGCAAGCATCCGGTG
>JAHEMU010000432.1 GCA_024643485.1 Cytophagales bacterium | reverse complement strand
ACATAAGCTGTTCCGCTTCAAACAACCTCTCCAGCTTCCCTTCTGCTCTTAATCTGTTGTACTTTGCTTCAAGTATATCATCTGTGATTATTGCAGGTGCGTTGTCTTCGTAGCAGACTGCGATGTAGTTTAATAATAAGGCTTTTAAATGTGCTGCTTGGTTTACGTCTATTGTATTCATAATCTGTTTTATTTATAAATACTGTGTTCTAGAAAAGTGGTCAGGGGCATTAAAATTTGCTCCATATCCTTTAGGGTAGTACATTTCTTTTAAAATATTCAACAATGGCAACATTACGTTCAATAATACTTGATAATGATACTCGGGCTGGTCGTGTATTTGATTTATTTATTCAATTCTTGATAATTATTTCCTTAATAAGTTTTTCATTAGAAACTATTAAGGGTGAAAGCAAAGAGTATTATCAGGTACTTGATATTATGGAAACGGTAACAGTGATAATATTTTCTGTGGAATACTTATTGCGATTGATTCTGGAAGAAAAAAAATTGAAATTCTTTTTTAGCTTTTTCGGTTTGGTGGAATAAAAGGGGTAACTGGAGATTTTAAAACCTCCAAAATAATATTTTCAAGTCGTAGAAACCTTTTGTCTCAAAGCATGTCTTTATAATTAAAAGGTTAAAAACATGAAAAATTTATTTAAAAACACATTATTAGCAGTTGCTATCGTTTCATTATTTACAGCTTGTTCCGATTCATTTTTCGGCCAGGAAGTAAGCGGACCGATTGAAGAACAGACATTAGTACTGGAAGATTTCACTGGAGTCGACCTGGGACTGGCCGGAGATGTATACATTACAAAGGGCTCAGATTTTTCTATTGTAGTTGAAGCTCAACAAGAGGTGTTGAATCATCTTAATCATGATATCCGATCAGGGATATGGGAAATAAGCCTCGATAAAAATCTTCATAGATATGAAAAAGTTATGGTTTATATCACCATGCCCGAATTAGATTATCTCAATCTTTCAGGTGCAGGCGAAATTATATCGACAGACAACTGGACATCCGATGTATTTACAGTTAGAATCCCTGGATCTGGTAACATTGAACTCGATATTACTGCAAATCAGTTAAACTGTAATATCTCCGGAGCCGGTGATTTACAATTATCTGGTGAAGCGAAATACCATCAAATTAAAGTGAGTGGCGTGAGTAATATAAAAGCATACGAACTCCAGTCGGAACAAGTGAATTCCAATGTAACAGGTTCGGCTAATGAGGAACTCAGCGTTTCGCAAAAACTGGAGGTTTCAATTTCAGGATCCGCCAATATCTACTATAAAGGATCTCCAAGTGTGAAAGTCACAAAATCAGGTTCAGGTAAAGTGGTGCCCGTTATTTAACTTAAACTTGAGTAAGGAATAATGAGTGAACATGGTTGGATTGAGGATCGGAGTTAACTCCCACAATCATAGGCTCTGGCGTCACCCCTCTATAAAAACTGACGCGCTTCCTCTACTTGATCTTCAAAAACCATTACCCTAACTCCAAATCCTGCGGTATACTTAAGGTGAGTCAGGGTATCTGTGATGTGTTCGTTTATCAGAACACACGGGATATCCTCACTCTCCAATTTGGATTTTAACAAATTGGCGGAAATACTATCGTCAATAGTGGTTAATAGAACTAGCTTCATTAGAATTTTAGGATTAATCTAGTTTCTTCAAAAATCGGAAATTAATTCTAAGATGGGACTATTAAATTCTAGACTCCCCTCCCATTCAATCATTTCCGGCAACCTACGGCCAGATAAATATACCGATTTTATTGAATCTAATGGACTTCTCACGGAAATCTTTAAACTTTGAAAAAGGGATAGCATATCTACCTCTACATGAATCCCTTCACTGTTTCTTACAGTGCCTTTCGGCAGAAGAATATTATGGAAAATCATCGATTCGCCCTGTAAACTGGTTTTAATGTCGTTAACCTCCAATAACTCCGAAAGCCCCTTCAGCGAATGTTCCAATTCATCAGTTATCATGGCTGAATCCCAAGAGATAACCGCATAAACACCAGGAATATCAACAGAAACCAACTCCTTTACCTCCGTTTGCTCAAAATTATCGTCATATTCGTAGGTCACCACCGTATCCGTTTTTGACACAACTCCTTCAATATAAGCTTCAATATTCCAAGGACTAGAAATAACCCGATTGAAAAATGAAAAATCATAAAGGGAGGTGGATTTGAAAAAAGGAAAGGCTTCTTCCAATTTTCTATTTCTCTGGATAAAATGAAAATGAATATAATTCCCGTCTATCTCCAATTCCATCTCAC
>JAHEMU010000431.1 GCA_024643485.1 Cytophagales bacterium | reverse complement strand
TATCGAACAACTTTGGACGCCAGCTCCTTTGCGAAATGGTGAGATGAACCCGCAATCATATGCAATGGGTTGGCGAAAGAAAACGACCGATTCGGGAGAAGAGATCATACACCATGGTGGCCTTTCACCGGGCGGGAGAGCTTTTGTTAGCATTTGTGATAAGGTTATTTTACTTAGCAATCGAACCGGCTTTTATGCCGGTTTTTAAATCAAAACTATCACCTACAGACCCTACAATTGCGTCACTACGATTCAGCTCTAACAAGTCCCTTAAGGTGTAAAGTGAATTAATTCCAGTACAATGGGCTCCAATTATCTTCGAAACCCCAAAACCCTTAAGTTTACTTGCCGTCCATTTCAACTGTTCTTCTGTAGCACTAAACAAATGAAAGCCACCTATTATCGTAAAAACCTTTTGTTGATTACCATTTGTACTTACATGTTCCAAAGTATTGATAAGGCCTGCATGCCCGCACCCTGAAATCAGAATTAATCCATCTTTAGTGTCAATTACCAAAGACTGGTCTTCGGGTATAGTATCTTCTATGCTACCATTATCCGTTTCTATTTTACCATTTCCAGACCAGTTTCGCTCATCATGAATTCGGTTTATTGGTCCTGTTATCCATACACCAGGAAATAATTCCTGTTGATTCGAATATATAATAAACTCAACACCATCGGCTTCTAGTTCCTCTTTAATGGCCAAAATGGTATTATCAGAATTCACCCTTGTACTAAAAATGCCTTCTCCAACATGAATTCTATGGAGTGCTTTGGAGTTTTGTTTTTTTAGTTCCTTTCTTAGGGTGAGAAGGCCACCGATGTGATCCCAATGATTATGGCTGAGAAAGACATCTTGTACATCAGAAAGATCAATATCCAGTTCCTCAGCATTAAGCAAAACAGTGTTAGGTCTACTTCCGGTATCGAATAATATTTTCCTTCCATCTACCTCAACTAATGCCGAATATCCCCATTCTCCTATTCCTTTTCCATTGGTCACCATAGTGGATAATGTAGTTACCTTTAATTCGGAAACAGTTCTTTGTTCTTGCATCCCAATGAGTAAGGAGCAGTTCATGATCATTATGATGAAGAGTATAAAAAATCTATTTAGGGTCATGGGTATGGTTTTATATGAATGTAAACGCCCCTAGCTATAACCCGAATTTCGAAAGAATAACCTCCGAGTACCTCTGAATCGAAGCCGAAGCCATGTTTGACAATAAATATAATCAAAAAAATACCGAAACACAGGTTTGGTGGATTAAACGAGTTGCCCGTGAAGAACCGCTGCCATTCCCTGCGTGGAGTATAGCTATTGTTAGGCCTTGTTACAATTTGAATTTATATATTGATGTATTCTTATCGCCTGTTTTCTGAATCAGGTTTAATTCTAAAGCTTTTTTAATATCTTCCTTCAACATAAAATCCAACTCCCATACTACTTTTTAAATTTAGCTTGACTTGATTTTTTGTCAAGCGTTCCACTATTTAAAATTCCAAGAGAGAGAAATATAGCCTCGCCTTTATTGTTTTCCCCGACAGATTCTACCCATTCAAACGCAACAATTACCCTTTATTAATATTCATTTCGTTTCAATTTATTTAGTCCCTGTGTAATATTTAACAGTTTCTCCATTATACAACCAAATTCCATCTCCTCCACCTATCCATAGATTACTGTTTTTATCTTCAATCACACCAAAGAACATTCTTTCAGATTTAAAGACCTCTGTAACCTTAATTTCCTTATTGTAAATTGCTTTTCCCGTGATTTGTTTGAACGTCGATCCTCCAGCTTTAAGCATGCCTGTATACCAATAATTACTTTTTGAATCCTCATAAATTTTCCAAACATCCTTTAATTTGTAATCAAAAGAGTCATTACTATATTTCCAAAGACCGCTGCTGTCAACAAGCAAAATATTATCGGATTTGTCCTCAATTATTGACCAAACATTGAAAAAAGGTTTGTCTTCACCATTTCGTAATTCAGAAAAGACATTTCCATCGTAAATTCCTGCATTTCCTCTTGTCCCAAACCAAATATTTCCTTTATGGTCTTCAAAAATTGTGTTAATATCATTATGGGGTAATCCATCTTTTATTGTGAAATTAGTAAACTTACTCCCATCATATTTACTTAAACCCCCTTGACCGCCAATCCATATGTTTCCAGCTCTATCTTCATAAACACACATATTTCTTAAGTGACCAAGTCCATCTTTTGTAGTGAAATTTGTAACAGAATCTGTTTTCGAATCGATGCGAAATGCACCTAATTGGTCGCTTGCAATCC
>JAHEMU010000104.1 GCA_024643485.1 Cytophagales bacterium | reverse complement strand
AGGGAAGGAAATTGTTTGCGTTTGCTTATTATTTTATTGCAGGAGTAATTTAAAATGTTGGATATTTAAATTGTATTAATTATATTTATTATTATATTTATTATATTTATTGAAATGTAGCGAAATGGTTTTTTTTTGGATGTCTGGATTTAGGTTCGTCGCGGATTACAGGGGTTTTATGCACCGCAGATTACGCAGATTTAGTTCACTGTGGATTACAGGGGAGGGGTTATATGCACCGCAGATTAAGCAGATTACACGGATTTAGTTCACTGTGGATTACGTGGGTTTTATGCACCGCTGATAATATTCACCGCTGATTACACAGATTACGCAGATTTAGTTCACCTCTGATTATGCGGATTTAGGTGGGGAGTTAGAAATTGGAATTATTGAAACGAGTGATATTTAGAAATAAAAAATATAATTTATAAACCCAATACTAAATGAATATAGACGATTTAACCTATAGAATAATTGGATGTGCTTACACAGTTCATTCAAATCTCGGGCCGGGCCTTTTGGAGTCTACTTATGAAGTTTGTTTAGAGTATGAATTGCTAAAATCAGATTTGATTGTAGAGAGACAAAAAGCATTGCCTGTGATATATAAGGATATAAAACTTAATGCTGGATATCGAATCGATTTATTAGTGAACAATCAGATAATTCTTGAGCTTAAATCAGTAGATGCCGTAGCACCTATACATAAAGCACAGCTCCTAACCTACCTAAAGCTCTCCGATAAAGAACTTGGTTTACTTTTAAATTTCAATGTTTCAAACATGCAAACAGGAATAAATAGAGTTATTCTATCAAAAGAAAAAGAAGACAATAACAATCGATCATAACCTAAGAAATCTTTATAATCTACCATAAACTAAATCCGTGTAATCTGTGTAATCAGCGGTGAACTAAATCCGTGTAATCAGCGTAACCCGCGGTGAAGTAAATCTGCGTAATCCGCGTAATCTGCGGTGAACTAAATCTGCGTAATCTGCCGTAAACTAAATCCGTGTAATCAGCGGTGAACTAAATCCGTGTAATCTGCGTAATCTGCCATAAACTAAATCTGCGTAATCCGTGTAATCCGCGGTGCATGTAATCTACAGTGAACATAAAATAACACCAACCAACGATCTTTTATCAACTTTTCCCCTCCTTTTCCGTATTTTTAAGCATGCAAAACAAAAAGTCACTCCTCTGGCCTCTGATTATTTCACTTTTCCTAGTAATCAGCTGCCAATCAGAAAAAGATGTAGCCATTGCATCCGGCGACCTTTATACTATTTTCAACTCTCAACCTCGAAATATTGGCAGGTTTTACGCCATCTACGCCAACGGAATAACCAAAGTAAACATTTCCATGTACGACTACAGCGTTAATAGTTACCACTCAATTCACCTACATGAAGGCACCTGCGAGGAAATCGGACCACATTGGAATCAAGGGAAAACCACTATGTTCTGCAATGTTATTGACTTAGATGATATGCCCTGGGGTAAAATGATGGCCGGAGATATTGGAAATATAAAAACCAACGCAAATGGGTACGGAAGCTTGGCCTTTTCGACCTCCCTTTGGTCTATTGGAACGAACAACGACACAGATATTATTGGTAAATTGGTCGTACTTCATTCCGAAGGTGAAAATTTCGCCCTTGAATGTGACCCTGATCATATACCAGACCATACCCATACAAACGTCAAAATAGCTTGCGGAGTAATTTCGCAGTAACCCTTTTTTTCTTAATTTCAATAAATGTAAGAATCAACGTCTACTAGAATTTAGTCCAAATGAGCAATAAAAAAACGATTGATGGATTCCCATTCAAACAGCTAACTTTTGAAAAACGCACTTCAGAAGAACTCTTGCAAAAAGCAGAAACCTACTTCAAATCAATGAATAATCGGAGAACTGTGCGAGAATTCTCAGATCGACCTGTACCTATTGAAGTAATTGAAAATATTTTAAAAACAGCAAATACCGCTCCTTCTGGTGCAAATAAACAACCATGGACCTTCTGTGTGGTAAGTAACCCTGAGTTAAAAAGGAAAATACGTGAGGCCGCTGAAATTGAAGAAAAAGAAAATTACGATGGAAGGATGAATGAAGAATGGCGGGAAGAATTAAAGGCATTCGGAACCAATTGGGAAAAGCCCTTTTTAGAAATAGCCCCCTACCTAATTATCGTCTTTAAACAATCCTACGCACTAAAAGATGGAAAAAAAGAACAACATTATTACGTAAATGAGAGCGTAGGCTTAGCGTGTGGATTTTTACTTTCAGCTATACATCAAGCCGGATTAGTATCCTTAACTCATACACCTAGTCCGATGAATTTTTTATGTTCTGTTCTGAATAGGCCTATGAATGAAAAACCCTTTTTACTAATACCTGTAGGATACCCTGCTGACGAAGTATATGTGCCAGATATCGAACGGAAAAACTTAAGTCAGTTTTCTGAATTTTACTCTTAGTACATTTCCGTATAAACGCCTTTGGTATAATGTCGACAAGTATTTTTACCTTTTAACGCTGATGGTTTGAACATAGATTTTCCTAACAACATCCGCACACATTCCTGAATACCTTCTGTGATTGAAGGATGTGGATGAACACATTCTGCCAACTCTTCAATCCCCTTATCCATAGAAATTAATAACGCCACAGCCTGTATCGCACTGGATGATTGATTTCCAACGACTCTCATCCCGAGTATCCTCATTCGTTCGTCATTGGTCACTAATAACTTTATAAAACCCTGAGTATTTCGCTCTGCGATAGCCCTTGCAATACAGGAATAGTCAAGCGTGACTACCTTAAAATCAATCCCTTTTGCTATGGCTTGTTTTTCATTCAACCCTACCCCAGCTACTTCAGGATGGAGAAACATGATAGTGGAAATATTCTCATAAATCAATTTGCGTTCCGGTTTTCCGAAGATGCGCTCAACAGCGAATCTACCTTCCAATTCACCAACATTCACTAAAGCAATATCAGCGGTTATGTCCCCGACTGCATAAATATTAGGAACAGATGTTTGGGTTTCTGAATCGGTTATTCCTCTGGATGTTAATTCAATAGACAAGTTATCACTCCAGAGATGTTGGAAATTAGGCTCTCGACCAACTGATACCAACGCCTTTTCTACTGTGAATATTTCTCTTTTTCCATCGTCATATTCTAATTCATATTCCACTTCACCATTGACGATATCCATGCGAACTAACTGAGAATTCCGATGTATTAAAACCCCATTGGTCTCCATATTTGACTCAATAATATTCACTACATCATCGTCTTCAAAAGGAAGAATTCGTTCACCCTTATCAATTAGATGCACTTTTGTTCTTCCGAAACCAGAAAAAATAGTCGCGAATTCGCAACCAATCACCCCCGCACCAAGTATTACCATACTTTTGGGGAAATCCGACATCGACTCAATAGAATCTGATGTCATGATAATTTTTTCATCGATCGGGATATGTGACAATTTTCTTGGGCGGCTACCTGTAGCTAGAATAATGTTTTCGGCCCACACAATTTCCTTGCTGCCAGAAGATGAAGTGATTTCTACTTGATTCTTATCCAATAAAAAGGCGGATCCTTCTTTAAAACTAATTCCCCTATCACCACTTTTCGATAAATAATCTAAATGTTCAGTAAGAAGCATGCGTTTACTCAACACAGCCGACCTCACCATCTCTCGCAGCTCTTTAAAATTGATTTGGGGTTTTTGAATGTGGTATTGATTCAATCCTTCATTTAAAAAACGTATTTGTCGACTTAACTCCCACCATGTTTTGGAAGACAACGCCCCGTTAGTAACACCCGCACCACCAATCGTTTTTCGTTCGATAAGGAGTGTTTTTTTATTAAAATCAACGGCACGCATAGCAGCAGCATATCCGGAAGGCCCGGCACCCACGACAATTAGATCGTATTTATCCATTTAGCTTAAAAGTATTTTGTCTCTCTTAAAGATATGAATAAATATGAAAACAGCTAAAATTTCAGATGTAGACTATTTTATTAATTGAAAAGTTCTGCTAATATTAAATCCAAAGTAGATGTCTCCTTTTAGCCAATTACCATACGTTTCTGTTAGAAACACACGGTCAATCATACCTGCAGAGTTAGTCAGGTGCAATTGAAAAACATGTCCTCCAGTTTCAATGTCAAATCCTAATGAAATGGCATCGTATACTCCATCCATATTTCTTTGGTTCAAACGGGCGTAATATTCCCCATTTAATGTAAGTGATCGAGTTAATTTTACGCGGAATCCCGTACCAACTCCAAAGGCATTGTTCGTCTCAGGAGCGGTAACACGATTTTTATGTACCCAAATTGGATTCATTTGAAGAGAAAACATATCTCCAAATTTTCTAGCAATCATAATCGATCCACTATAACCTATTCTATTAACAAAGGTAAACTCCGGAAAATCCCTTAAACGCGGTGTCGTTTTTTCAGTTATGCCTGCAAGAAGGGTCATTGAAAACGGATTTCCACCATTACCTGTTTCTTGACTTAATAAATTATATTTTATAAACCCATCATAGATCTTGTCATTGGAACTTCTTCCTATACCAACATTCAACTTATCTGTAATCCCATAATCAAAACCAATACGCATACTCGCGTTATCCAATCCAAATAATTCATATGGGCCACTGCTAATCGTTCCAAATCGATGAGAGATAATCATATCCAGTTCGCCCCTCCCTTTAGTTTTTACCGTATGACCATTTATTAGTCTAGTTCCTTTAAACATACCTACAACCTCAGTGTTTATATCAGAAGCCTGAGATTCGAGTTCTGATAATAAATCGTCCTGAGCAAAAGCAACATTTAATATTAAAAGGAAAAGAAAAGCAAAATTGAATTTCATGCTATTGAGGGCTAAGTTCTAAATACACCGTAATTTCTATTTCTTCGGCAATATTTTGCCACATTAATTGAGGAATTTTAATTTGATAATCCGCCAACTTAATTTTGAAGGTAGAAGTAAAGATCAGTTTATTTTTATCCGCCTGAATGGTACCATTGGTGACTATATCTTTGGTTACTCCATGAATAGACATTTTACCCTCAGCGACAGCGTCTGTTTTGTTTTGATTTTTCTTATTGTATCCTTTCACTTTTCCTGAAAAACTGATTCTTGGAAACTTTTCAGATTCCATATATTTTTCATTAAAATGTTCTTTCATTAACTCTTTATCGAATTCAAACTTCGCTACGGGCACAATGATAGCAATTTCATTATTATCCGAATTAAATATTCCAATCGCATCGTGGTTAATAGCGGTTATATCTTCAATCGGTGCTTCAGAAAAAAAAACTATTTCAGATTTTACGATTTTATATTTCTGTGCATGAACAACTGTAGCAACTCCCAGAATCAACAATATTATAGATATTCGAGTTTTCATAAGACCTAATTTAAAATTGCACCATCATCTACCCAACAAGCAATTAACTGAATTTGCTCATTTGTCAAAACAAATCCTGATCCCTTTTTCGGCATCGATTTATTACCTGTTCTTAATTTGATACTACTTGCATTAGAAACAATATTATTATCGTCTGATAAATTCAAAAGACCTCCTCCGCCATTATGGCAACCAGAAACGGCGCAATTATTATTAATTATATCCTTAATAATTGAATAATTAACTCCAGAATTAATCGTGACTGATGTAACGGAACCGCAACCGTCATTGTCCTTAAATCCGGCCAGGTAATCGCCCCTAGTTAAATTTGTAAATGCATTCGTTGAAACATAATTCACGCCATCAATTGTATAGCTCAAGCCAATTCCATTCGATACTTGAATAGTTATCGAACCTTCGGAAGTTTCACAACCCGAGTTAGTTGTATCAATTGAGGTAAGACTCGCGCCACTCTCAGCTAAAATAGTCACTTTTAATTGCTGTAAACACCCAATTTTATCGCGCACTTCAACTGTATATATACCACTTGTTAACCCCGAAAAATCAGCGTTTGATCCAAATACCTGATTATCAATGCGGAATTCATATGGACCTTCACCTCCGGAAGCTGAAACTTGGAACCCACCATCTGTACTAGAACAATTACTGGCGTTTGTAATTCCAATTTCAATTAGTTGTAGATCACCATTGGAACAACCAGAAGGTTCTGGATCCAAAACATTTTGACACCCTAATAGCAAAAGAATGCCAAACCACGACAAGAACACTTTTTTCATATTTCAAACTTAAAAAGTAAATAATCCCAATGAAAGGCTTGTATAAAGTTACCTACTTTAAATGTTTAAACATACAAAAGATTGGATTTATTTTAAATTGAAAACGCCCCAGGATCCTAGATCCGAGGGCGTAATCGTGTCGTCTATAGTTGGCTTTAGTCAGGACAAATAAAAATAAAATATTTTAATTCTCAAAATTATTAAACAAATTTTAACTTAATCGATCTATTATAAAATAATTTATGGTATTTAATTGTACTTTATTAATATTATTGGATTTTATATATGACCATTTCTCGTTTAAAAAATCGCCCATACGTTTATTTTTAAGCAATTTCAGCCATATTAGTGCACAGTTGACTTAATTAAATACAATTAATCAGAGCTTTGAATTTTTTTTCAACGCACGGTAATCATTGTGCCTCTAGTTTAGAGAAAATACTTTGATTTTAACGATGAAGGATGCAGTGTATTGGGTGATATTTGGAAAGACAGGATGTCTATAAAGTGAAAACGCTCTCGAATCCCAGATTCAAGAGCGTAATCGTGTCGTCTATAGTTGGCTTTAGTCTGTCACAATAAACTTCAAATATTTTAATTTACAAAATATTTAAACATTTTTTTATACAATTGACTATTAAATGTAATTATTTCAAGTATAATTTTGAACTTAAATAACACATTAGTTAAAATAGTTTATCAATGAGTTCATCATTTGATGAATGTGGAACTGTAACTTGTAAGTCCTTATTTATTTTCATCGCTTCCTTAATCGCAAAAACAGCACCTCCATTTCCTGCCCAGGATCGCCGTGCTATTCCATTATTGACGTCGTAGAATAACATATTCTGAAGATTATTAAACGCTTCATCGGTTCCATCCAATAGCATTCCAAAACCGCCATTGATCACTTCGCCCCAACCTACTCCTCCGCCATTATGTATTGAAACCCAGGTAGCTCCTCTAAAACTATCTCCTATTACATTGTGAATAGCCATATCAGCTGTAAATCGTGATCCATCGTAAATATTGGCGGTTTCCCTAAACGGACTGTCGGTACCTGATACATCGTGGTGGTCTCTACCAAGTACAACGGGCCCAATAACTCCTTCACGAACTGCTTGATTAAATCGCTTGGCAATTTCAATTCTCCCAGTGGCATCAGCATATAAAATCCTTGCTTGTGAACCTACCACTAACTTATTTTCTTCCGCATTTTTAATCCAAAGAATGTTATCATCCATTTGTTGGATTATTTCTTGTTCACATGATTTCCTTAAATTGGTTAGAACCTCATGAGCTAATTGATCCGTTTTCTTTAAATCTTCCGCTTTTCCACTAGCGCACACCCATCGGAAAGGTCCAAAGCCGTAGTCAAAACACATAGGCCCCATGATATCCTGCACATAGGATGGGTAAATAAAATCCCCATTTTCTTTAAAAATATCAGCACCTGCTCTACCTGCCTCTAACAAGAAAGCATTTCCATAGTCGAAAAAGTAGGTTCCTTTATCCGTGTGTTTCCTTACTGCATTTGCATGCTTTACCAATGTTTCTTTTACTAATTGCTGAAATTTCCCTGGATTTTTAGCCATCATATCATTGGCCGATTCGAAATCTAATCCCGTCGGATAATACCCGCCTGCCCACGGATTATGCAATGATGTTTGGTCAGAACCTAAATCAACATAAATTCCTTGTTCATCGAAATATTCCCACACGTCCACTATGTTTCCTTGAAAGGCAATACTTACCACTTCCTTAGATTCCTGAGCTTTTTTTACACGCTCTCCAAGATCCTTAAGGGTGTACATCACTTCATCCACCCAACCTTGTTCATGTCGTTTTTTCACAGCTAAGGGATTCACCTCGGCAACGACTGAAATATATCCTGCAATAT
This sequence comes from Cytophagales bacterium, assembly GCA_024643485.1. Taxonomy (GTDB): domain Bacteria; phylum Bacteroidota; class Bacteroidia; order Cytophagales; family Cyclobacteriaceae; genus JAHEMU01. Next base: position 275 of record JAHEMU010000104.1, on the reverse strand, counting down.
TCCCCGCTTTCGGTTGAGCCCCACTCATTCCTCCTAGTCCGCTGGAAATGAAAATCATTCGCTTGGTACTATTCGTTTTGTTAATCATTCTGCCAGCATTCAACAAAGTGATAGTAGTTCCATGCACAATTCCTTGCGGTCCAATGTACATATAAGACCCCGCGGTCATTTGCCCATATTGGGTAACACCTAACGCATTAAACTTTTCCCAGTCGTCCTGCTGTGAGTAATTTGGGATCATCATTCCATTGGTTACAATGACCCTTGGCGCATTT
>JAHEMU010000103.1:3550-8470 GCA_024643485.1 Cytophagales bacterium | reverse complement strand
TCCAGAAAATCGATCGCAAATTCAATGTAATCCAATTGTTATAGATGGTATTTTATATGGAACAACCGCTACTCTCAAGTTAATTGCACTAAATGCAGAAACTGGAGAGCTTAAATGGGAATATGATCATCATAATAGTGATTGGAGTCGTTGGGGATTGGGAACCAATAGAGGAATTGCCCTGTGGCAAAATGAATCGAAAAGTCAAAAAAGGATATATTATACGGTTGGAAACTTTTTGCTAGCAATTGATGCAGAAACGGGAACCTTAATTGACTCTTTCGGAACAAATGGAAAGGTGGATTTACGCGAAGGTTTAGATAGGGAATTGGGTGATCGTTTTATACTATCAAATTCACCTGGGGTTATTTATAAAAACACACTAATCTTAGGAAGTCGGGTCGATGAGGCGAGTCATGCTGCTCCAGGCCATATACGCGGATTTAATGTAATAACAGGCGAGCGAGAATGGATATTTCATACCATTCCTCATCCTGATGAGCCAGGGTACGAAACATGGCCAGAGGATGCATGGACTAGGATTGGTGGTGCTAATGCATGGTCTGGAATGAGCTTAGATATTGAAAGAGGTGCAGTTTATGTACCTACGGGTTCTGCATCGTACGACTTTTATGGAGGTGATCGAATAGGACAAAATTTATATGCAAATTGCATATTGTCTTTAAATGCAGCAACTGGTGAACTAAATTGGTATTTTCAAACGGTTCATCACGACCTTTGGGATAGGGATTTACCCACACCACCCGTTTTATCTACCGTTACGAAAGATGGAATCTCCATCGATGTGGTCATTCAAACAACAAAAATGGGACATGTTTATGTCTTAGATAGAGACACGGGGAATCCTGTATTTCCTGTGGAGGAAAGAAAGGTTCCAGAATCCGATTTAAAAGGAGAACAAACCTGGCCGACTCAACCATTCCCAAGTACGATGCCATTCTTTGCACGCCAGCAATTTAAGTTTGAGGATTTATCCAATATACCTGGCTCTGACCACGAATTACTTATTAAACAATATAATAGTTTACGACACGATCAACCTTACCGGCCACCAAGTAGTCAGGGTACATTGATATTCCCAGGATATGACGGTGGTGGTGAATGGGGCGGTGCAGCATATCATTCAGCATCACAAACTTTATTCGTTAATGCGAATGAAATGCCATGGGCCTTAACTATGTTGCCTGTTTATGCTTCAGATCCTGGAAGAGGTGAAAGTGGAAAAGGATTATTTTTAAGTAATTGCGCCAATTGTCATGGAATGGATAGAAAAGGAAGCGAATTCATGGGAAATATTCCTTCATTATTAAATATTTCAAAAAAGTATAATTCCGATTCTCTGACTCAAATACTGAACAAAGGTAGAGGGCTAATGCCAAGCTTTAATTGGCTAAGTAAGGAGCAAATACACGAAATTATAACATACATTAGTAACGACAATGAAGTGGATCTGGAAGAGTCGAAAAAAGACAGTATAATAGGATATATGTCAACCGGGTACATAAAATTCAAAGATTCACAAGGCTACCCTGCCATAAAGCCACCGTGGGGAACTCTTACCGCCATCGATTTAGCAAATGCTACCCTTAAATGGCAAATCCCATTTGGTGACCATCCAGAATTAGCTAAAAAGGGAATTTCGAATACTGGTACAGAGAATTATGGCGGTCCGGTAATTACTGAAAATGGATTGTTGTTTATAGCTGCCACACAGGATGAGAAATTCCGGGTAATTGATCAAGAAAATGGAGAGGTATTGTTTGAATACCAACTACCAGCAGGAGGCTATGCAACGCCTTCCGTTTATAGTATCAACGGTAAGCCCTTTGTGGTAATCGCCTGTGGTGGTGGGAAATTGGGAACTAAATCAGCCGATCAATATGTAGCTTTTTCAATAGAATAATTAATAAAAAATGTTCAATATTTATCATGACATCTATATTAAATCAACTGCTGAGGCTATTTTCGAAGCTGTAACCACTCCATTAGCACTCGAAAAATGGTGGCCTCAACATTGTAGCGGTTCGGCCTTAGTTGGAGTAGAATATCGTTTTTATTTTGAGAAAGAATACGATTGGTACGGTATTGTTACCAAAGTAGTGCCATCCAATTATTTTGAAATACAAATGACAAAATCAGATCCTGATTGGAATCATACTAAATTTAGTTTCCATATAAAACCAGAAAATGGAGGTTGTTGGCTCGAATTTAATCACATAAACTGGCCTAAGAATAATCATCATTTTCGTAGATCCTCCTTTTGTTGGGCAATACTATTACAGGGGCTTAAGAACTATTTGGAAAAAGATGAAATAATTCCCTATCCCGACCGCGCGTGACAATTCTATTGATATTCAATATTGGTCCTTTCAACTAGGAATATACGTTTCAAAAAATATTTTAGGTGTTTAAACATTTATTTTACTTTTCGGTGAACTTTTTGTTAATCGCTGCGTTATTAGGTTAGTTACATGTTTAAACATCTTTTAATACTACTATGAACACAGCAACATTAGAAAAAACCCTTTGGACCATTGATCCAACCCACAGTGAAATTCAATTTAAAGTAAAACATTTGGTAATAAGTACCGTGACTGGGGCTTTTACTTCTTTTACTGGAAATATTGAAAATGAGGGTGAAAACTTTATTGGATCACAAATAAAATTTGACGTCGACATTGACAGCATTACAACTGGAGTAGTTGATCGTGACAATCATCTTAAATCTGATGATTTCTTTTCTGCAGATAAGTTTCCTAAAATGACATTTAATGGCAAATTAGAGGAAAAAGGCAAGGATTTAAAAGCAGTTGGTTCACTTACCATTCGCGACATTACCAAAGAGGTACAATTTAATGTTGAATTCGGAGGCACCATGGGGGACTTTTATGGAAACACTAAAGCCGGTTTTGAAGTATCTGGAATAATCAATAGAAAAGAATTCGGTTTAAAGTGGGATGCGGTAACAGAAGCTGGCGGAATTGTAGTTGGTGATGAAATAAAACTTCAATTAAACCTACAATTTGCTCTTAATAAGTAAAATCAATTAAAAATTGAAAAGAATTGAAAGCTTCCAACTAATTTGGGAGCTTTTTTTATTTGATATTTAAATATTTTAAGTAGAATTGTGCTATTATAGAAGAAAACATTTCTATCATTAGAATTATTGGAATTATTGATGAAGGCAAGATTTCAAATCGCCCTATTTTTTTGGATATTTACTTCTATATTTTTAGTAAATAACACCTTATTTGCTCAAAATATTCAAAGGTCAGCAAATGAATCAGCACATCGTGATATAGAATATTTTATACAGTTATCCACAAAATACCTAGTAAGTCATCCGGATTCCTCCATTTACTACTCCAAAAAATCCTTAACCCTTCTAAACCCTGAAGTAAACCAACTTCAATACTTGCGAACTAAATTAATTTTAGGAAAAGCATATTCCATTATCGGACAATTAGAAAAATCCTATGATGAATTTACACAAATTTTACCCTACGAAAACCCGGATTTCAACATTCAATTAATTCTCCAAGCAAAAGAAAATCTGGCCTTATTATATGCTAAAATGGGTGATAATTATAAGGCAATTTCAGATTTAACGAAGCTAAATACTACCTATTTTGAAATTCTTGGAGATTCTGGTGTTTTTAGAATAAATAATGACATTGCCGCCTTGTATCTCACTGTTTTAGATAACGAGGAAGCTAAAACCTATCTTGATTTAAATAAGCTTATTCCTTCTTCTTCTTTTTATGATAAACAAAACCATGAGATGAATATCGCATGGTACCTATTACAAAATCAACAGTACGATTCATCTTTGAATATACTTACAAGAGTATGGGGAAAAATTCAATTTAACGGCGACATTCAATCAAAAGGGATCAATTTATATTTAGCCACCCGGGTGTATATTTATCAACAAAATTGGGGTGAAGCTTATCATCATATTTTATTAGCGCTAGAACATTTCAAACAACAAGAAAACAAATATTGGATTATTCAAAGTCATAAAGCTTTATCACAGGTTAATGCCGGCCAGAAAAGATTCGAAGAAGCATATATTCAAATGGATAGTGCCCGTTTGTTACAAGAAATGATGAATTTTCAACAAATAACCAACAAACAGTATATCTACGAACAAGAAAAAAAGCAAGCCGATTTAGATTTATTAAAAAAGCAGAGTGAGTTAGATATTAACCAACAAAAGAACACTCAAATAATCTTATATACACTTTTAGCAGGTTTAATCATTATCGTCACCATATTATCGATTTATCTTTATCAAAAGCTTAAGACATCTAGTCTTTTACAATTAAAAAACATTGTAATCGAACAAAAAAACCGAGAGTTAATTGAAGTTTATAAAGAATCACAGTCTGCTAATGAACAATTAGTACAAACACAAGAGGAATTAAGTGCCCAGCGGGATGCCTTAGAAGTACAAAATAGACATTTAGGTAACCTGAATAATATCATTGAAAAACAGGCGCTTAAAATTAAAAATCAAAACATTATACTTGAGAAGCAAGTCGCTGAACGGACAAAAGGGCTTGTTGATTATAATCAACGTTTGGAACAATTCGCATACATCATTGCGCACAATATGAGGGCGCCTGTTGCTCGAATTTTGGGTGTTGGGAATCTTATCACTGGGAAATATTATAAGGAAGGTGAGTTCGATTTCCTTTTAAATACTTTGATTAACGAAACAGAAGAGTTAGATCAAGTAATTAGAGAGGTTAACGACATATTGGATTTGAGAAATAGTACAGAAGAAACCTATTCAAAGGTGAATATTTCTCAACAACTTGAATTTACTCTAAAGCAACTTAAAAATGAAATCAAGCATACCGATGCGCAAATAATAAGTAACATTGAATCTGACTG
>JAHEMU010000103.1:0-3540 GCA_024643485.1 Cytophagales bacterium | reverse complement strand
ACCATCAAGCCCTACATTCAAAATATATTGTATAATTTGATAAGCAATGCGTTAAAATACCGCAATCCTGATTCGGATTCAATCATAACAATTACAGCAAAAGTGGACCCTACAAAATTTATTTTAATTGTAGAAGATACCGGTTTGGGAATTGATTTAAGTCGGCATCCTGCTGAAAAACTATTCAAATTATACAATCGTTTACATACTCATATTGGAGGAAGAGGCTTAGGACTGTTCATAGTAAAAACACAAATAGATATTATGAATGCAACCATAGACGTAGAAAGTAAACTTAACGTAGGCACCAAATTCACAGTTACTTTCCCACAATAATTAGATTTACTTTAATTTTCACTAGATTTATCGGAATTTCAAAACCAATATTGAATGAATTACCTTTCATCCATCCTAATTTTAATAGGAATTCCAGCTTTGCTGACTAAATACAGCTATTTGAAATTTGTACAATGGATTTCACCCATTGCATTGTGTTATGCAGCTGGCTTCATCATTTCTGCTCTTCCAATTGAATTACATCCTGGAATTGTGAAAAATATTGCAGAAGTCTCTATTGCTCTATCCATTTCACTTTTAGTTTTGAATTCTCAATTTAGCCGATTCCGTTCCATGATTGGATCTGCCTTAAAAGCATTTTTCTTAGGAATATTAAGCCTTTTTATCAGCTTGGTAATCGCCTATTATTTTATGGCTAACCACATGGAAAATGGTCCGGAAATACTCGGAATGCTCACTGGAGTTTATGTTGGAGGAACTCCTAATTTAAATGCCATTGCGCTTGCTCTTGAAGTCCCTAGCGATATTATCGTCTTGGTAAATACTTCTGAAATTTTTTACGGAGGAATTTACTTCCTATTGTTAATAACTGTAATAAAGCCTTTTTTTAGCCTATTTCTGAGAAAATATGTTCCAATTTCCTCAGAATCTATGGAACATAAGGAGGAAGAAATTTCCTTAAATTTAGTATCTAAAATAAGTGCTATTGCAAAGCTCTTAAGTTTAAGCACAATCATTCTTGTAATTTCATTTGGCTTATCCTATTTAATATATCAACAAATAAACATAGCCCTATTTCTTATATCAACCACCACTCTCAGTGTATTAGCGGCCCAATTTAATACCGTAAAAATTCTGCCCTTAAAATTTGAAGTCGCTGATTTCCTTTTACTTATATTCTCTCTAGGTATTGGTCTGCAAATAAACCCGGAAAAAATCTTTTCTTCTGGAGCTGAAATCTATTTACTAGTAGGAAGTGTGTTCTTTGGAACCATTGCACTACATGTTCTTTTTTCCTATCTCACCAAAACAGATGTAGATACCATGATTATTAGTTCTACCGCTGCATTATACGGACCTCCGTTTATTGTACCGGTCGCTAAAGCAATTAAAAATAATGATATTGTATTTTATGGCATCACACTCGGGTTACTAGGATACGTTTTAGGGAATTACTTAGGCCTAGGAATAGCCATGTTATTCACGTGGCTAGGAAGCTAAAATAATTCAAAAGTTCAATTGCAAATTCAAACTTACTTGTTTTCTTGGCATTCCTCCGAAAAGGTCTACTCCTCTTGAATTACTCTCACCGTATGAGTTAATCTCAGGGTCAAAATTCATGTATTTTGGAATTTTATAAGCCCAATACCATAAATTGTTTCCGATTAAGTTCAGTGTGAAATGAAGCGGACGGTCTTTAATCGTTTTTTCTTTAAATTGATAACCTAATTGAACATCCTTTAATCGAATCCGACTCCCATCGTACACATTAGTTTCTTGAAAATCAGTATAATAATTAAAATTATACTCGCCTGCTGTTAGAAGAACATTGTTTTTTTGTCCGTTCGTAAAAAAGCCATCCGCAACTATATAAACATCTCTATCCTTTTCAGTGTCTTTGGTCAGCCCTCTTGCCATATAATTTCCGATGGTATAACTGATAAAATCCCCGCCTTTTACCCACTCTGTAAGCAAGCGAAAATTCCAGTTTTTATAAGAAAATCCAGAGGAAAGATTAATTGTAAACTCAGGATTCGGGTCCCCTATTTTTCCGGGAAAAGTGCTCAAATAAAAACCATAAGGGTCTACTATTTTATCGTTTTCAAACATGCGAAGAATCTTACTTCCGTATAGAACTCCATATGGTTCATTATCCATTATATACGAATGAAATGCCATTTCATATTCATCGGTATAACGTCCATTATTCACATTACTAACATTCTTAAAAAAACCTAGTTGAATATCTATTTTTGAGTATTCCCCTAATTCTTTATTCCAACTAGAGTAAAATTCAAGACCCTTATTAGTAACATCAAAATTATTGAAATAGGTAGTTACTTGAGTAAAAGGATTGAAATTATAAACCAACGCATCTAATGTTCGCTTATAATATAAATTGAAGCCTGCGATTAGCTCCCCCTGCATAAATCCCGTCTCCATTCCTAAATTAATTTCATCTTGTACTTCTGCATTTACATCTAAGATTTCATTTTTGAGAATGAATTCATCTGATTTAATGGCTCCAAAGCCCGCATGGACTTTAAAATAATCTATTTTCTTTAAATTATTGATGAAAGAAACGTCTGATAAATTATATCCAATTTGAAATCCCAAGGAACTACTATTTCTACTGAAATTCGCTGTGTTCATTTCCTTTCGAAACTGTGACAACAGCACCAAGCGGTTTTTAAATTCCAAATTTATACTCGTAAAAAGGGCATTGTTGTGAAAAGTCAAGGATTCTTCCCCTGAATCAAACACAAAAAAATTATCTTTTGAAAAATCATTATACACTAGCTGTTCTTCTCCATGGTATCTTGTTTTCCAGTGTTGATATATTCCAGTATCAGCGCCACCCAAAATGGTCATTTTTGTTTTAATAGGATCAATAAAGGTGGAATAAACCCCTGAAATGCGATTTTGATAAAAATGTTGGTTCGAAGATTTTTCTCTAAATTCTCCTAAATACGTATTTAATCCACCACTATTTACTCGAATTTGCTCCATTGATTTGAATAAGTCGATATTCCCATTATAATAAATCGATAATTTGTCGGATGCACGATATAAAAGGGATATTCGCGCAAGGAAATGATCCGTATCAAATTGACTGCTAACATTATTCATCGTCCAATATGGATTTTGTAATCCACTCATATAACTCACTGTAGCATTCAATTCCTTAATTTCCCAAGGCAATCTATTAATATCAATATTTTGTGGGATGGATAATATTTCTGTAAATAATGTAGGGCCTGTAGATTGATTAATCCCCGTCGATATATTCAAAGGTGGCGCATGATGGTTCCTATTGCTATAACTAGCCACTGCTGAATATTGAACCTTTTGATTTGCCGCCGAACGAATACTTAATTGTGAATAATTCGTTTGAAATTTCGCCCCTTCTACAAATCCCGATTCCCCCCTTCTACTAAAATGCACTCCAAATATGGCTTTCTTATCAAAAACTGGAAGTTGTATGCCAAGTCCATTATAACTTCCCAACCCAGTTTTAAAAAA
>JAHEMU010000102.1 GCA_024643485.1 Cytophagales bacterium | reverse complement strand
TTTCAGCTCAGAAGCGCCAGGATCAGTAGCTAATTTTTTAAACTTAGCCGCATCGGGATATTATAATGGCATCAAATTTCATCGAGTTGTTCCTAACTTTGTTGCTCAAGCAGGATGTAACCGAGGAGACGGTTGGGGCGGATTGGATTATACCATTAGGAGTGAATTTACCCCTAGAAAATATACTACTGGGTCTGTTGGAATGGCTTCATCTGGAAAAGATACAGAAGGCACTCAATTTTTTATTACTCACTCTTCAACCCCGCATCTTGACGGAAGATATACTATATTTGCAGAAGTAATGGAGGGGATGGACGTTGTGAATAAGCTCGATATTGGATCAGAAATATTATCCGTTGAGCGAATCTTAAGTCCTGACACTCCAAAGTAAAACTTCAGAAATTCTAACTTTATTAATGGAAACATTTTACGGAGATTATAAATTAGGTGTACTCGGTGGTGGACAACTCGGGCGAATGCTTATTCAATCTGCAATTGATTTTAATATCGAGGTTTATACTCTAGATCCCGCTTCGAATGCTCCCTGCAGCAACATTTCACACTTTACATGCGGCTCACTTACCGATTATGATACCGTGATGGAATTTGGAAAGTCAATGGACTTGATTACCATTGAAATTGAAAATGTAAATACCCAAGCTTTAAAAAAACTGAGAGATAATGGAGTAAAAGTGTTTCCTCAGCCTGAAATTATTGAATTAATTCAGGATAAAGTGGCGCAAAAGGAATTCTATAAGAAAAACGGAATTCCAACTTCTCCTTTTCATGTGGTAAAAAATCGTGAAGAGGTTTTTAATTATGCCGATTTTTTACCTTTCGTAAATAAATTAGCAAAGGAAGGATACGATGGTAGAGGCGTACAAGTCATTCGTCGTCCGGAAGATTTTTCGAAGGCGTTTAACACCTTTGGTTTAATTGAAAAATTCATTGATTTCCAAACAGAGATTTCAGTGATTGTATCAAGAAATGAACAAGGTGAAATTAGTGCATTTCCCCCGGTAGAACTATCATTTCACCCAGAGGCAAATTTGGTAGAGTTCTTATTTTCCCCAGCTAACATTTCTGAAGAAGTTAAAAAGACAGCTGAAAAAATTGCCATTGAAGTCATCTCTAAACTTGATATGGTAGGCTTGCTGGCTGTTGAAATGTTCGTAACCAAAGATCAGCAAGTATTAGTCAATGAAATTGCACCGCGCCCGCATAACAGTGGTCACCAAACCATTGAGGCAAATGTAACATCGCAATACGAGCAACATTTACGTTCTATATTGGGAATGCCATTAGGAAATACAGATATATTAATTCCTTCCGCAATGGTTAATTTACTTGGCGAAGAAGGTCATAGCGGACCTGTTTGGTGTGAAGGTATGGAAGAATTCCTTCGTATTGAAGGAACACATTTACATTTATACGGTAAAAAAGAAACAAAACCATTTAGGAAAATGGGACATGTTACCATTACCGACAAAGACGAAAATAGTTTGCGTATTAAAGCAAATAAAGTAAAACAGCTACTAAAAATTATATCAAAATGAGCGAAGTAAAAGTAGGAATTATCATGGGAAGCAAGTCTGATCTTCCCGTAATGAAAGAAGCTGCCGAAGTACTTGAACAATTGGGGGTTTCATTTGAGCTTACCATTGTTTCTGCTCATCGAACTCCGGAACGCATGGTTGACTATGCACATACGGCGAGGAAAAGAGGCCTAAAAGCTATAATAGCCGGCGCTGGTGGAGCTGCGCATTTACCTGGAATGGTAGCCTCTATGACTTCACTTCCTGTCATTGGGGTGCCTGTAAAAAGCAGCAATTCCATTGACGGATGGGATAGTGTTTTATCTATTTTACAAATGCCAGGTGGGGTTCCCGTGGCAACAGTTGCTTTAAACGGCGCCAAAAACGCCGGTTTACTCGCCGCTCAAATCGTCGGCTCTTATGAATCTAAAGTCGCAGATGCGCTCGATAAATACAAACAAGAAATGAAAACCAAAGTTCTGGAAACTGCGGCCGACGTTGAGAAAAATGGTTGGAAGTGATTTACTTTTTAGCAATTAAGAATAAATCCAACGCATTTTCTGCCGTTTCCATATACAGATAATCTGATGATGTGATGGATTTAACTAATTCATCATTCGTTTCCTTTAAATTATTTCTGTTTAATCTATTAAGTAAGTCGTAAGGAATTCTTAATAATGACGCGGGTAACCTGTATTGAAGATTGAAAATATCAAAACGAGTTATTTTCTTTACTCCAACCTTATTTCGTTCGTAATATTCCCAAATTTTATCATTTCCGCCTATTCCTTTCATCTCCGCTGAGGTGAAAACCGATTTAGCTAAATCCAACAATTGCGAGGAGGTATATTCCCGAATATGCCATGGATTTCGCGTTAAGGTTTTTTCAATGTTAGGAGTCGTGATATAAGCCGTCCCGCCAGGTTTGAGTACCCTAAATATTTCTTTCAAATAGGCTGAATCATTCTGAATATGTTCAATTACTTGAAAAGAAACTACAGTATCGTATTTATCAGATTCTATTCCTTCAAACGGAGGAATTACCACTTGCTTAAAAGTCGCCTTTGGATATTTTTCAGTAAGGCGATCTACCACTTCTCCGATTTTATCAATCGCAGTATAACTGGTTGCGCGTTCCATGATCGCTTCCACTCCTCTACCTTCCCCGCATCCAATTTCCAAAACCTCACCTAATGACATTTCCGCCACAATTTCATAAGGTTTCAAAAGTCGCTGATGAATTGGATTATCAGATGCGATGGTATCTGATGCTATCTCTGTTGTATAAACTCCCATATTGGGCGCAAATTTAATGGATTTTTTATTAAGGCTTGATTTTTGTAGGTATTCTTGAAAATAATTATGAAGTTACTCATGAATTAATGCTATGAAAAACATCCTATTTATTTCACTATTTCTGCTGAGTGCTGTCCCAGTTATTTCACAATATGATGTAAATCGTGCTGATATGGCTCATTACCTTCAACCCGGTAGTGAATTAAGTTTTCAGTATACGCTACTTAGTGATGGTAGGTTTATGTTCTCTTATGAATACCCCGCTCTTTCAGTTTTGGAAGTTGAACTCGCCGGTTATGACGAAAAGTCTTTAAAGAAACCGGCTACTTTAAACTTGCTAAAATCCTTTTGTTCCGACTTAGATTGTAGAATTATCCTAAATTCCGATACTCTTAATCAAGAATTGACTTATTTTATTGTGGTAAGTGATATCACAATCGATGATAAATTTTTTATCCCTATCTCATTTTCTGAGATCCCATTAACTGGCATAATGCTTACCAATGCTTTTGACGAATGGGTTCCAGGAAGATATTTAACCACAAATTCAGAAATTTATGTGCGAAATCTGAATGAGGAAGAAGAGCTAGAACTAAGTATTTTCGCTCTTCCTTTTGCCATTGCAGATCCACCTTCAGGAATTAGACCCATCGATAAAAAAGGGATAAAACCTGAAGTGGTGATTCCTATTGATCAAACTCAAGCGCTATTTTTAGAACACGCAGGATTATACCGGATTTATCCTAAAGATCGGCCGGAAGAAGGAATTTCCTTTAGAGTGGAACAAGCACCGTATCCACAATACAATCGATTAGAAGATTTAGCAAATGCCATGGTGTATCTCACCACTCAGGACGAACAAAAGAGTTTAATGTCAAATGAAATAAACAAAGCCTCCTTTGATAAAATATGGTTAGAAATGGCGGGGACGGAAGAAAATGCAAGAGCAGCCATTCGATTTTATTTTCGAGGAATCTCCATATCAAATCAATTATTCACCACCTATAAAGAGGGCTGGAGAACCGACAAAGGGATGATTTACACAATATTTGGGGCTCCTGATCACGTATTACTCAGCAAAGGAAATGAAGTTTGGGAATATGAAAAAACGAACAATCACGAAGAATTAAGCTTCACCTTTTCTGCAATGCCTACCATATTTAGTCAATATCATAGTATATTGCAGCGCGAACAAAAATATGCCTTTTCCTGGAATCGAACGGTCGATCGACTGAGAAGAGGAACTCCCAATCATGAATAAAGATTTTATCTTCGGAATTCAACCTGTACTGGAAGCCATTCACTCCGGTAAAGAAATTGACAAAATTTTACTTCAAAACACCATGAACCCTGCCGGAGCACGAGAAATATTCGATGCCTGCAGAGTCCGAAATATACCGATTCAAAAAGCCCCTATTGAAAAATTAAATAGGGTAACACGCAAAAACCATCAAGGTATTATTGCCTTTGTTTCTGCCGTTGCATTTTCATCTTTAGATGGAATTATAACCGAATGTTTTTCCGCGGGAAAGGAACCTTTTATTCTTATGCTCGACCGGATAACAGATGTTCGGAATTTTGGGGCTATCGTTAGAACAGCAGAGGGTGCCGGTGTTGATGCAATAGTTATTCCAGATAAAGGAGGAGCTGCTTTGAATGCAGATGCCATGAAAACAAGTGCCGGGGCACTTAATTACGTTCCTATTTGTCGTTCACATTCATTAAAAGACGCTTTAGTTGATTTAAAAAACAGCGGTCTCTCGGTGGTTGGAATGACTGAAAAAGCCAGCGATGGACTTTATGATGCCAATCTTTCAGGCCCAATGGTGGTGTTGATGGGTTCTGAGGAAGACGGAATTTCTACCGATCTCCTACGAATATGTGATTATTTAGTAAAAATACCCATGTTTGGAAGCATCAACTCATTAAATGTATCTGTTTCTGCAGCTTTGGGTCTTTATGAGGTAATCAGACAACGAATAATTACAAAATAGTAATCTTATTTCGTCCCAATTCAATTTGACCTTCGCGCTCAAGTGCTTTTAATAATCTTGAAATAACTTCTCGGGTGGAGTGAAGTGAATCTGCAATTTCCTGATGCGTTAGATGCAATTCAAAGTTTCCAGTCATGGCTTTTCGTTCAACAAGGAATTTCCATAAACGCTCGTCCATTTTCATAAATGCGATAGAATCGATGGTGGCCAATAATTCCTCATACCGAGTTCGGTACGTGTTCATTACGAAGTTCTTAAAACTGGTGTATTTATTAGTCCAAATATCTAAATATTCAATTGGCACCCGAATCATTTCAGAGTACTCATCTGCTACGGCACGAATACTGCTTTGTTCGTTCGCCATACAGCAAGTAAGAGTTACCGCACAGGTTTCTCCCGGTTTCAAATAATATAAAAACAACTCTTTCCCCTCTCCGTCTTCACGCATCACGCGAATGGTTCCTTTGGTTAATAAAGGCACGGATCGAATGTACCTTCCCACTTCCATTAAAATGGCACCTTCGGGTAAATGTTCAAGAGAACCCACCTTTAAAATTTCTTCAATTAGCTCTGGTTCCCTGAAAGAACTAAACGTTCCACGTAACAAATTTTCATTTAATTCTCTTACTTCTAACCCACTCATTATATCTAGAATTTTCAATTTTACCTTAAATTAAGATATTTGCAGAATATTCTAAAATTATTATCCCCTTCAAAGTGAAAGTAAACCTGCTCATTATTGCGTTAATTATTATTTCATCCCTGGTTCTTTTCGTTTATTATGAGCCGGATAATAATGGAGAAAACATCAAAATTGAACAAATAGACAGCCTTTCTTTAGCTGAAGAACCAGTTCACGAACCTATTTTTTTATATGGATTTAACGTCGATACTTTACTCGTAATCGAAGATTTAATTCAAAAAGATCAGAGCCTTTCCGACATTTTATTGAAATATAATATTTCTCATCAGCAAATTTTTCAACTGGCAGAGCGATCAAAAGAGGTTTTCGATGTGAGAAAAATTAATGCCGGAAGAAAATACACCTTACTCTGTTCTAACGACTCACTTTCTACAGCTAAAAAATTGATTTATGAACCGAGTAAAATGGAATACGTGGTTTTCAATTTAGACGATAGCCTGTATGCTCAATCTGTTACTCGTGAGGTGACTATGATTGAAAGAGTGGCAGAAGGGACTATTGAACATTCCCTATCGGTAAGCATGGATGAAATAGGCGCTCCCGCAGCTTTAACGAACCAATTTGTTGATGTATTTGCATGGCAAGTTGATTTCTTCGCATTGCAAAAAGGGGATCACTTCAAGGTCCTTTATGTTGAACAACAAGTGGATGGAGAATATGTTGGAATAGATCATATCATCGCTATCTATTTTGAACATTTTAACAATCCCTTTTATGCATTCTCATTTGACCAAGGAAACGGTATCGATTATTTTGATGAAAAAGGAAATAGCATCAGAAAAGCACTTTTGAGATACCCTTTAGAGTTTTCTAGAATCAGTTCTCGCTATTCGCTAAGTCGGTTCCACCCGGTACAAAAAAGATATAAAGCACATTTAGGCACCGACTTTGCCGCCGCCACAGGCACCCCGATTCGTAGTGTAGGTGATGGAATCGTTGTTGAGGCGCAATACTCTCAATTCAACGGTAACTATGTCAAAATCAGGCACAACGCTACCTACACTACCCAATATTTACACATGTCAAAAATTGCTTCTGGAATTAAGGCCGGAGTAAAAGTGAGACAAAGTCAAACCATTGGTTTTGTGGGATCTACAGGTTTGGCAACTGGAAGTCATTTGTGTTATCGATTCTGGAAGAATGGTGTACAAGTAGATGCATTAGGAGTAAAATTGCCTCCTTCTGAACCATTAAAAGAAGAATTAATGGATAATTTCAAGAAAGAAAGAAACTCTCAATTGAACAAATTAATGGTTCCAGTGGATAATCTTCTGTGATTTTTAACAAGAAAGCATTGAACTTTATGTATATTTCAAGGTATTGATTATCTTCACATTTATACAACGTCGTTTCTTTTGGTATATGAACCGTTTTCAAAAAATATTAGCATTTTGTTTCTTCTTAATTGTTCCCTTTTTAACTCAGGGGCAAATTGTACAATGGGCAACTGAGGTAATTGAATTTTCTTCAGAATTAACACCAATACAATATTCAGCGAACCAAGTGCTAGGGAAGCCCGACGTTTTACCTGTTGGAGGCGAAAGCCCAAATGCTTGGACACCCGACCGTGCTAATAGACAAGAATTTCTAAAAGTTGGCTTCTCAAATCCTATAGCAATTAAACAAATCGCCATTGCTGAGTCTTATCACCCTTCAGCAATAACCGCTATAAAATTATACGATTCGAATGGAACGGAATATTTAGTAGGTACTCTTGCTCCTCGAGATATTCCAATAAAAGGAAGAATGTTAAATATCTTTTTTGAAACATCCTACAAGGTGGCCGCCCTTAAAATTGAACTTGATGGGGATGCGGTTTCGGAATATTATAGCATTGATGCTGTCGCCATCTCTGATTCAGATATAGAAATTGTTGCCCAAATTGACATGCCAAATGATGTAGCTAATGGAGTAAATGTGGAGCGGCTTAGTGAAAACGTAAATAGTAAATATAAAGAATATAAACCGGTGCTTTCTCCTGATGGAAAAACCCTTTATTTCAGTCGGAAATTTCACCCGGAAAACATGGGTGGGGTAGAAGATGCTGAAGATATTTGGTATTCTACTTTAAGTGAAGACGGTGAATGGGAATTAGCAAAAAATGCCGGACCTCAATTGAATAACGCCGGGCCTAATTATGTTGCGTCGATTACCCCCGATGGGAATAGTGCTATTATCCTTTTAGGAAATCAATACCTTCCAAATGGTAAAATGCAAGCTGGTGTGAGCATAAGCTCATTTGATGAGGGAAATTGGACTAAACCGCAATCCCTAACGATCCTTGACGACTACAACTTTTCTGAAAAAGCCAATTTTTATCTAGCGAATAGCCGTAAAACGTTGCTTATGTCTGTGGAAAGAGAAGACAGTTATGGGGATCGTGACCTTTATGTGTCTTTTATGAAGGAAGATAGCACCTGGACTAAACCTTTAAATTTAGGTGATCAACTAAATACTGCTAACATAGAATCCGCACCATTCTTAGCTGCAGATGATGTTACCTTGTATTTTTCTTCTAATGGTTATAGTGGGTACGGAGGTACAGATATTTTTGTATCAAAACGGTTGGATGATACTTGGACAAATTGGTCTGAACCGTTGAATATGGGACCTCAAATTAATTCTGAGTTCGAAGACTTATTTTTCAATATTCCTGTTAATTCAGATCACGCGTATTATTCAAGAGGGGTAAGCGATGAAGATACTGATATTTTTAGAATTGACTTGCCTTTATTCCAACGCCCTGACCCTACCATGCTCATCGTGGGAATTGTTAAAAATGCTAAAACAAATGAACCCATTGAGGCAAGAATTACTTACACCCGATTATCGGATGGAAAAGAATTGGGAATCATTAAATCAGGGTCACAATCTGGAGCCTATGAACTAATTGTACCGGCGGGCGAATTATATGGAATCCACGCAGAAGCGGAAGGATTTATAGCTGAAAGTCAAAATGTCGA
>JAHEMU010000101.1:3720-8535 GCA_024643485.1 Cytophagales bacterium | reverse complement strand
ATTAAAAAAATTGGAATATAGGGGCTATGACAGCGCTGGAATTGCCGTGCTCAATAACGGCATTACCCTAGTAAAAAGTAAAGGGAATATTTCAGCTTTGGAAACGGCGGTTAACAGTAAGCCTGCTCCTGGAATTTGCGGAATCGCACATACCCGTTGGGCAACACATGGTGAACCTAACGAAACCAATGCGCATCCTCACTTGTCGAACAGTGGAAGGTTTGCCCTTGTTCACAATGGCATCATTGACAATTACCAAGAAATAAAACGATATTTAACTGAAGCCGGATTTACTTTCAAAAGTGATACGGACACTGAAGTGTTGGTCAATTATTTGGAACACCTCGTTTCGCACACTTCATCTGTTCTTACAGCCATTTCAAGGCTACTCGCAGAATTAAAAGGAAGCTATGCATTTTCATTTGTAGACACTGAACAATTGGGTAGCATTTGGATAGGAAGATCCGGAGCACCATTAGTTATTGGACTTGGTACAAAAGAATTATTTGTGAGCTCCGATTTGCATGCCATTCGAAATGAGTGTGATCAAGCCGTTTTTCTTGAAAATCATCACTTTGCTCACCTTCAAACAGATAAAACCTTGGATGTATATAATTTCAGGGGTGAGAAATCTTCATTTGAGGTACTTAAAATGGATAAATTATCCGAATGGGATGATTCAGATCACCACTCTTACGACTATATAACTCTAAAAGAAATTCATGAGCAACCAGGGGTTATCCGAAGGCTACTTTTAGATAATGATCATTTTAGTGAAATTAAGAAACTCAATTTTTCAACCTATCAGCGAATCATTCTATTAGGTTGTGGCACCTCATTAAATGCTGCACTTTTGGCCAAAAGATATATAGAAGATGCCGCAAGAATTCCCGTTGTAGTGGAGCAGGCTTCGGAATTCAAATACTCCAATCCTATTTTATTCAAAACAGATTTAGTTATAGGAATTTCTCAATCTGGCGAAACCGCCGACACCCTGCAAGCATGTTTTATGGCTCGCGATCGAGGAATTGATGTTATTGGACTTACCAACGCGCCTTTTTCTACCATCACTCGTGAATTAACTGCCTGTATTTACTTGAAAGCCGGGAAAGAAATAGGGGTCGCGTCCACCAAAGCATTTACAGCTCAGTTGATGGCATTCCTACAACTTGCTATTATGCTTAAAACGGACGATAGCTTATTGTCATTAAAGACGGAACAACTACAACTAATTCCAAATTACATGGAAGATCTCCTGCAACGATCTCCTGAAATTGAAGCATTAGCAAACAAATACAAACACGTAAATCACTTTCTCTTTATTGGAAGAGGGCACTCCTTTCCTATGGCACAAGAAGGCGCACTCAAATTAAAAGAATTGAGTTACGTACATGCTGAAGCCTATCAAGCGGCAGAATTAAAACACGGTCCACTCGCGCTGGTTGATCCATCTTTCCCAGTATTTTTACTCGCAGGAGATAAATCCAATGAACAAAAGAATTTAGCAAGCGCCAATGAAGTAAAATCCAGAAATGGAAATGTGATTGCCATGTTGAGGGACGGAGAACAGGAAATCGCCTCCATTGCCGATGATGTCATTCGAATTCCTGAAATGCCCGATGAGTTGGTGCCACTAGCATCGAGCATTCCTTTGCAGCTATTCTCACTATACATGGCAGTACTAAAGGGAAGAAACGTAGATCAACCTAGAAATTTAGCAAAATCTGTAACGGTGGAGTAAATACGCATGGCGGAAAGTTGAAATAATAGGCATTCATCCCAATATCGGGGGTGCGGTAAAGGGAATTCTAAAATCACTTTTCAGTGGAATTCTTCTGTTTTAGACTAATTAAATACCAAATTTCATAAGAATCTGTTTAAACACTTAATAAACCTTACCTCCTGTTTTTCGGGCATCTATCAAAAAAAGCATCTCAAGTTAAACAAAGTGAGTAACTTTGCACTTTATTTAGAAACCACCAGTAAACATGAGAAAAATAGTAGGATGGATTGTTGGAGCAATTATCGTCGTAATGGCGATAATAATCTCTAAAAACATGATAGACAGCAAGCAAATGCCTACAGGATTTGCTAAGAAAATTGTAAAATCAGTTTACGCTGCTCCTGTTAAAAATCAAACCATTTCCATTGAAATCCCTGTAACAGGAAGCTTAACTGCCCTTAGAAAGGTGGAGTTATTTGCAGAAGTACAGGGGATTTTCAAAACGAATGGCAAACTGTTTAAAGAAGGAGAGTCATATAAGTCAGGTGAAACCCTCATTCGCATGGATGGTTCTGAATTTTATGCGAGTATTCGCTCTAGACGCAGTGATTTATTTAACCTACTTACCGGTGCAATGCCCGACCTTCGGTTAGATTACCCTTCTGAATTTCCAAAATGGGAGAAATATCTAGCAGCATTTGATGTGGAAAAATCGACTCCAGATTTACCTGAATTCAGCTCAGATCAAGAAAAATTTTACATCAGTGGAAAAGGGATTGTTCAAACTTATTATTCAATAAAAAATTTAGAAGAAAGGCATTCTAAATACATCATATCGGCTCCTTTCAATGGCATTTTAACGGAAGCCTTGGTAAATCCCGGGTCATTAATCCGCTCTGGACAAAAATTAGGGGAGTTTATAGATCCTTCAGTTTACGAGATGGAAGTGGCGGTAAATAAATCGTATTTAGAATTACTTGAAATTGGAAAAGAAATTTCTATTTCAGATTTAGAAGATTCCAATTCTTGGGTTGGGAAGCTTTCACGAATCAACGGTAAAATAGACCAAGCGACGCAAACCGTTAAAATTTATATTCAAGTCAGTGGAAAAGAGCTGAGAGAAGGCATGTATTTAAAAGCAAATTTAAAGGCCGCCTCACAGGAAAATGCCATTGAAATTTCGAGAAAATTATTACTTGAAGACCAAATTTATATTGTAAAAGACACGATTTTATCACTTATGCCGATAAAAACTCATTTTTTCTCTGATAAAACGGCAGTAGTTAGTGGCGTTCCGGACGGTACAGTCATTTTAACTCAACCTATTCTTGGCGCTTACGATGGGATGATTGTTCATATAATCGATGAAAAAAACTAAGTCATGAGAAAAATCATTACTTATTTCATCAAATATCCGGTTTCAGCCAATGTGTTAATTTTGGCTGTGGTACTGTTTGGTTTTTTTGGTTATCTGAATATCAAATCAAGCTTTTTTCCTTTAATAGAATCGAACATTATTACGGTTAATGTTGCCTATCCCGGCGCATCACCTTTGGAAATTGAAGAGGGTGTCGTTTTAAAAATAGAGGATAACTTAAAAGGACTGGTGGGGATAGATCGCATTACATCGAGTAGTCGTGAAAATTCAGGAACCATCACAATCGAAATACAGCAGGGCGAAAACATCGATCTAATTCTTACCGATGTGAAAAACGCCATTGATCGCGTTCCAACCTATCCTTCAGGAATGGAACCGTTGATTGTCGCTAAACAAGAAGCTATTCGGCCAACGGTTTCTTTTTCGATAAGTGGTGATCAAGTGCCTTTACGAACATTAAAAGAGTACGCAAGGATCATCGAAAACGATTTAAGAAGAATTGATGGTATTTCACAGGTTAGCCTTTCGGGGTTTCCAAATGAAGAAATTGAAATTGCCGTGCAGGAAGATAAATTATTAGCCTATAATTTAACTTTTCAACAAATAGCACAAGCCGTTTCGTCGAACAATCTACTTCTTACCGGTGGAAATATTAAAACTTCTACGGAAGAGTATTTAATCCGCGCAAATAACAAGAATTATTTTGGAGATGAGTTAGACAATTTAATAGTATTTACAGATCCTTCAGGAACTACTATTCGATTAAAAGACGTCGCGACTGTTCGTGATATCTTCGCGGAGTCTCCCAATGCTTCTTTTTATAACGGAAAAATCGCGGTCTCCATCAATGTTTCAAATACGAATAACGAGGATTTAATTTCCTCCGCTGAATCCATCAATGCTTATATTAATGAATTCAATGAAAAATATACCAATGTTAAAATTGACATCATTCAAGACACATCGATCAGTTTAAAAGCAAGAACTCAAATTCTGATTAGCAATGCTTCCATTGGAATTTTATTGGTTCTATTGTTTTTATCTCTGTTTTTAAACATTCGATTGGCGTTTTGGGTAGCCTTCGGACTTCCGATTGCCTTTTTTGGGATGTTTATCTTCGCTTCAACGCTGGGCGTCACCATCAACATCATGTCGTTGTTTGGGATGATTATTGTGATTGGTATTTTGGTAGATGACGGAATTGTTATTGCCGAGAACATCTATATCCATTACGAAAAGGGAAAAGGCCCAATACAAGCGGCTATTGACGGAACCTTAGAAGTTATCCCTGCGATTGTCAGCGCCATCATTACTACCGTTTTAGCATTCGCAACCTTCTTATTTTTAGACGGTCGAGTTGGTGAGTTTTTTGGCGAAGTTTCCGTGGTCGTTATCATCACTTTATTAATTAGTTTAGTTGAAGCTTTAATTATATTACCCTCTCACGTCGCTCATTCAAAGGCCTTAACCATCAAAAAAGAAGATCGATTAAAAAAGGGTGGTAATATCGTATTTAGAACCTTTAGATTAATTAATCATCAATCGGACAATGCCATGAATTATGTTCGAGATCGATTTTATTTAAGGCTTCTAAAGAAAGCTCTACGGAACCGATTTCTAACCATATCTATCATTTCAGGTTTTTTCATCATTACCATTGGGGCGATTGGTGGCGGTAAAATTGGCACTACTTTTTTCCCTTCTATAGCGAGTG
>JAHEMU010000101.1:0-3710 GCA_024643485.1 Cytophagales bacterium | reverse complement strand
AAAATGCCGGAAGGGACTTCTGCTGTTCTTACAGATTCAATTATATCAATTATCGAAGAAAAAGCGTGGTTGGTAGGAGATGAGTTTACTGAAAAGCAAACCGATAACCTCCCTGTGATCTCCAACGTGATTAAACAAATCGGACCGGGTACTGCAAATGCAAACTTGAGAATTAATCTTCTTCAAGGTGAAAAACGGGATTTTGCCAGTTTTGAAATTACCAACGCCTTGAGAGAAGCGGTCGGCACAATATATGGAGTCGAAACTCTTACTTTCGGGTCGGGGGGGAACTTCGGTGGAAGTCCAGTATCTGTTTCACTTCTCGGCAATGATATAGAGTCGCTAGAAAAGGCGAAATTTGAATTAAAAAATGAGTTAAATAAAAACCCACTTTTAAAGGATATTTCAGACAATGACCCAGAGGGAATTAAGGAAATAAAGTTAACATTAAAAGACAATGCCTACCTACTTGGACTTAATTATCAGCAAGTATTTAGTCAAGTTCGAAATGGGTTTTTCGGATTCCAGGCACAACGCTTTCAACGTGGTCAGGATGAAATTCGTGTTTGGGTACGTTATGACAAAGAAAATCGATCTTCCCTTCAAAATTTGGACGATATGAAAATTATCACTCCCACTGGACAAAGAGTGCCTTTAGGTGAGATTGCCAGTTATGAAATTGAAAGAGGAGTCATTTCAATCAACCATTTGGATGGATTAAGAGAAATTCAGGTGACTGCAGACTTAGTTAACCCCAAAGAAAGTGCTACAGACGCACTTGCCGATATTAGGTCACGGATTATGCCGGCGATTCAATCGAAATATCCTTCTGTTTCTGCCTCTTTTGAAGGTCAGAATCGCGAGGCTTCGAAGCTCACTGGTAGTGCAGGAAAGGTATTACCTATTATTATCTTTCTGATTTACGCCACCATTGCGTTTACTTTTAGGTCGTACGGACAACCGTTTTTACTAATTTTAATGGTTCCATTAGCCGTAATTGGAGTAGCCTGGGGGCATTACATTCACGGAATGCCTATCAACATGTTGAGTTGGTTAGGCATTATTGCTCTAGTCGGAATCATGGTAAATGACGGGTTGGTTTTAATCGGCAAATTTAATAGCAATTTAAGGGATGGGTTGGAATATAACGAAGCCCTTACTGAGGCCGGAAAATCACGTTTCAGAGCTATATTTCTTACCTCCATAACCACTATGGCAGGTCTTGGTCCATTGATTTTTGAACGATCGCGCGAAGCACAATTCTTAATTCCAATGGCTATATCCATTGCTTACGGAATTGGAATTGCAACCATTTTAACCCTTTTGGTACTACCAATTTTACTCTCACTTACCAACGACTTCAAAGTGAAGTTTAAGTGGCTTATAACAGGCAAAAAAGTATCCAAAGAACAAGTAGAACGAGCTATCATTGAATTAAACGCAGAGAAAAATGAAGAATAAATTAATCATACTTTCGTTTTTAGTGGTAAGCATTCCTTCGTTATTGGTTGCTCAAGACACCTTAACCAAAAAGGAAGCCGTTGATCTCGCGCTAGTAAATAACTACCAAATTATGGCAGTAAAAAATAGCTTGGAGAAAGCTGGGAATAATACCTCCATTTATAATTCAGGTTTGCTTCCAACCGTTAATGCAACAGCGAATGCCAATTATAATTTGAATAGTGGCGAAGCCGGTTTTAGCAATGGAACGGTAACGGAATTTTCAGCTGCGGCATCAAATGGAATTAATTCTTCTATTGGAGCAAATTATGTTTTGTTTAATGGATTTAACAGAAGGTATAATATCAAACAATTTCAAGATACGTATCAATTATCTGAAATTCAGGTAGCCTCAACCATTGAAAATGTTATACTGCAAGTGTTTCTTTCCTATTTTGAAATTGCGCGATTACAAGAAAATTATTTCAATCTTCAACAGGCTTTATCGATTTCAAAAAACAGGTTAGAACGTGCTAAATACCAAAATCAATACGGTCAAAATTCAAATTTAGATATTTCAAATGCCCTTGTCGACGTCAATACCGATAGCATAAACATTTTAAATATTCATCAACAGCTTGAAAACAGTAAGCGAAATTTGAATGTGATTTTGGGAAGAAATGTGGATGATCAATTTTCTATTGACACAACGGTAAATTTTAACAATAACTATGTTCGAGAGATTTTAGAGGAATCTTTTCGTCAAAATAATTCTTCCTTAAATTTAGCTCGCCAAGGACTTACCATCAACGAGAATGTGATGAAAATCAACGAAAGTTCTTTTTATCCACAAGTTAGTGTGAACTCTTCTTACGGTTGGAATAAAAATAACAACAACGCAGCTTCATTTTTAGCATACAGTAAAGGCTCTGGCTTATCCGCTGGAGTGAGTCTTAGTTGGAGCTTATTTGACGGAGGCATGAGGTACATCCGCCAACAAAATGCGTTGATCGATGTTAGAAATCAAGAATTATTCATCTCTCAAATCGAACAAGAAATATCACGAGATTTCAGTAATGCTTGGGGAAATTTCAACAACAAATTGTTTATTCTAGATGCACAAGAAGATAATTTAGCTACGAATAAAATTAACTTTCAGCGAACTGAAGAACAATATAGAATTGGTAGAGTAAGCAGCATTGAATTTAGGCAGGCACAGCTAAACCTTTTAAATGCTCAGACCAATAGAAATCAAGCAAAATATGAAGCAAAATTAGCTGAATTGGAATTATTACAGATTTCGGGTCAATTGCTCGATGCGACATTCTAATAAAAAATCAATACCTTGGTGCGATGAAAAGTAAATTGCACCAAGGGTTCATCATCCTGTTTTTTGTAGCCTCTGCGCTTAATATTCTTGGCATTGGGTTGGAATTAAAAAGTTTATCGATGGCGTGTAAACCTGTCATCATTCCGTCCCTAATCTTGCATTTATTACTCTCGAACAAAGCTTTATCTAGAGGTTATTATTTAGCTCTCCTTTTTTCATTTTTAGGAGATGTTTTATTGATGTTTGAAGGAAATCAATTTTTCTTGTCTGGAATTGGGTCCTTTTTGATCACTCAAATTTCATTTAGTTATTTACTATTCCCTTCTTTTAAACGCTCCAGTACTTTCAATAAACTTCTAGGCTCCGTATTATTTTTGACTTACTTTTTAGGGCTCGTTTCATTTATGTATCCAAACTTGGGCGACTTTAAAATCCCTGTTCTTATCTATGGTTTTACCATCTGCATTTTTGGTTATTTTTCCTTCTTAACATGGAGAACAGTGGAAGGAAAATCACCTTTTATTATTTTTGGTGCCGTGCTGTTTATCATTTCAGATAGTATGATTGCTTTAAATACTTTCTATTTTCATGAAAATATATTCACCTATTGGGTAATGATTACTTACGTGGGCGCTCAATATTTGATAAGCCGTCATTTTTTAAAAAATACAGGACAAAAAAATTAACAATAATAACTTATTGTTAAAATCCTATATACCTCCCTTTCTATTCAAAATATTTTAAGCTTAATATCTTTTATTCAGACAATTGAAAGGCCTTAAAAAAAAAGAAGACAGATCTTTGTAATAGAAAACAGTAAAGATTAATAATTTAATCTTTTTCTTGAATTTTTTATTCAATAAATAAACAAGAACAGTCGCATGTAATTTTATTGACCTTTCACTTGATTCTTTAATCGCCTTTTACAGTTAACTTTCAT
>JAHEMU010000100.1 GCA_024643485.1 Cytophagales bacterium | reverse complement strand
CATTAAACCGATGAGTAGGGGCTTATATACCTTCCTGATATACGGATTATTAATTTGTTTGTGCCCGTAGATAAACACATAGTAGAAAATAAAGCAATCAAAAAAGAACCATGCACGGTAAAGAATCACATAAATGGCTCCCAGGTCGATCATGTCATTGAACACCCATGCCCATAAAAATTCCCAAGCAATATTCCCCGCTGCTACAAAATAGGGCATTTCAACGTATTTATGCTTTCTAATTTTAAGAATCATAATCAAATAAAGCACAGCCCACATAGCCCCCCCAATACAACACATCGCTAATTCTGAAACGGTGTATACTTCTGTGTTAAAATAGTAGGTCCAATCAATATTCATAGGGAAAATTAATTAGGTGAATAATATATAAATCCTGTTTTTCAAGATTCCACTTTTTCAATTATCTGCTTCTTAAAGGCAAGGGTGGGTAAATCCTCAGGTAACTCGATCAATACCTGATTAATTTGATCCAATGCTTGTTGATAATTTCCTGAACCGTAGTTTCTAACCGCTTGTTCAAATATACTTTTAGTTGATTTTTTTGCCTTAACCACTGCAGCTGCTTCACAATCAAATACTTCGTATACCACCGTTTCTTCGGATTTTCCGCGATACATTTTAGTGCCTAGTAAACGAACTGCATATTTCCCTTGATTCTGTAAATTTTCGAAGGTTGATTGGGTAATCATGATTGGAGCGCCTGTTCCTTTGGTGTCTTTTTCTACTCTCGAAGCGATGTTTACTACATCGGAAATGACGGTACTGTTCATTCGGTCTTCTCCTCCAACGGTCCCTAGCATTAAACTTCCTGTATTGATACCAATTCCAATTTTAACTGATGGCTGCTGATCTTGTTCCTTTGCATCGCCGTAAACGTTTAATTCATGCATCATCGCAATGGCACACTGAACAGCGTCGTCGGCATTAGTTGGAAATAAGGCCATAATTTCATCCCCAATATATTTATCGACAAATCCGTGATACTTTCGGATAATCGGCTCCATCCTACCTAAAAACTCATTGATAAATTTAAAATTATCTGCAGGATTCATACGCTCCGACATTCCTGTAAAGTCTCGAATATCAGCGAAAAGAACTGTCATATTCATCTGAACCTGATCACCCAATTTTACGTCTACAATGCTTCGTTTTCCTAACATTTGAAGGAATTCCTTTGGAACAAACCGCTCGTATGCCTGATTTAATTTGATCATATCAGAATACAGCTTCGCATTTTCCACCGAAACGGCAATTTGTGAGGATATATACGATAGCATTTGAGTCCGGTCTGTTTTGAAGGCTCCAGTCATCATGCTATTTTCCATATAAACTAAACCCGTTAGATCCCCTTTTTTGATTAAAGGCATACATAAAATAGACCTAGGATTATACTTTAAAACATAAGGTACTTTGGCAAAGCGTTCATCCGTTGTGGCATCTTCAATAATAATCATTTCGCGAGTACGCATTACATATTGACAGATGCTTTTAGAAACAATCATTGAATCAGAATCTTCATCATTTGACTCTAAAAATGGCATTCGTGAGATAATCACCTCTTCGTTTTTTGTTTGCTGGGCTTCAATAAACCATTTTTCATTATTTTTTAGAAGAAGAACTGCTTTTTCCGCACCTGCATTTTCTGTAAACACATGCATTAACTGTTTCATCAGCTTGACAAAATCAATTTCGACAGAAATATATTGCGAGAGCTTCATCAAGCTTTCAAGGTCAAACGATTTGTCTGTTTTGTTTTTAAATGAAATGGAGGAAGGTGTTTTATTTACTTGGGAAGTAGAAAGAGAACGGACAACGGCCTCGGCACCCCACGCGTAGAATGCAGCTATAGCTTCACTAATATAATAATCCGCTATTTTTTCATTTCCTATTTCAGAATTGAAGCCTGCACATAGATAATTAGCCAAACCCACTTCGTGCAAATAATTGCCATTTTTTGCAGTATCTATCGCTTCATCATAATATTGTTGAGCTTTGATAAACTGCCCTTTTATTTTGGCATACTCTGCTTTCAGTGTAAAGCTCCAATGCAAAAAGCTATTTGGATTGAGCTTAGCCAAATGATCAATTTTCTTTAAATTTCCTTTTATTAATTTCTTAATTCTCCTCTTTTCCTGTCCATTGGATTCTGAATATAACTTGGCATACAAAATACTGCGCAGATAGTGAAAGTATGGTCCCAAAATCGTTCCCAAAGTAACATTTAATACATCCATTACTTCACTTTCACAAATTTGAGCCTGCTGATACCGGCCAAATAAAATGTGATTATGCATTTGAAAAATACGGGCATAAATTCGAATCGACTTATGTTCCGTATTCAATAATTGCTCTTCTAAAGTTATATTAGATAATACTTCCCCCGATTTTTTAAATTCAATATCCGATTGCCCCTTCAGTTCTTCAACTACCTTTTGAGCTGCTAGCAGAATTAAATGAAAATTATCGGTTTTAATCTGAGCGGTAAAATTTACATTTTCTAGAACTATTTGGTATAACTCATTGAGTCGCTTTCCTTTTAAGAAATTGATGAAAAAGAAATACATGGTGGAGGGTGCTGCGTCGGTGTGTGCACCTCCTTCCATGGCCATATCCCGAGAAATATCGAATTGTTCGAGTGCTTCATCATGAGATATTTTTGCAAACCCTGTCATTCCAAGGCCAAAATGAGCCATCGAAATGGCGGCTTTATTTGGTGTTCTTTCTGCGGCATTAATAGCAGTTAAACAGAAATCATACGAAGCATCATAATTGTTAAATCCTACTGCTAACATTCCGCCATAGGTACTAAAGCCATTTGAAGAATACTCGTGATTTCCTTTTTTAACCGTCAGTTGCAATAGCTTCATCCCTAAAACAGCCATTAACTCTTCACTTCTATCGTAGGCGAATGTGAGCGTTTTGCTGATCAGCAACATGGCAATTTTTGTTTCCGGATCAGTCATTTCCGGAAGATTCCTAAATTCCTTATGCGAAATTTTCCTCACCAAGAAATACGTTTTGACTAACTGAAGCATTAAATGCCCCATATTGGTGTTTGGGTTGAATCGGTAACCGAGCAAAGCAAGCCCGTCCAGTCCGATATCCATTATTTGATCAATCTTAGACAAATGCTGGTACTGCACCATTTTATTGTAATGAAGCTCCGCTTTTCTTACTGTATCTGGAATTTTTTCTTGTAAGTAATTGAAATAGGTTTCCGCTTCTTCAATTCGATGAGTGAGATATAAACAATCTAGCATATCCCGGCCTAAAGAAATTGCAAATTGTTCGTCTTCTTGCCAAATTTCCTCATTTATCAAGCTCGCTGCAATGGCCATGTGGTCATAAGCTGTATCGAAAGCAATGATCTTTTTGGCTTCTTTTCCTGCTTTTAAATTTAATTCTGCCAACCACAATTTTTCTCGCTTGTCTGATATCGTTGAAGCACCAAAATTTAGGTGAAATACCAATTGGAAAATCTGATCCTCGACTTGTTTCTCGTTGAGAGATTTGAAAAGAAGTTGTCCTATCTCAAAGTGACTTTTTGCTTTTTCTTCATCGGGAATAAGAGAATAAAAGGCTTGTTGTACACGGTCGTGTGCAAATTGATATTTTACGTCCATTCCCTCACGAACACGGTGGATTTGATTGACGTTTTTATAAAAAATGTAGCCTTCATTTACCGCTATATCCAACAAATCTGCTACTTCTAATGCTTTCATTCTTAGCACCGTAGACAAATGTTCCAACATAAAGGAGTTTCCAACACAAGCTGCAAGTTTCAGTGCATTCAAGACTTCTGGCGATAATTCTACGATTTTGCTGACCAGCAGTTGAACTACATTTTGGCTTATTAATTTTGATTGAATACCCGGTAAATCCCAACTCCATATAGGCATTTTTGCCTCAATAGACTCTTCCCAATCAAATTGAATCAACTTCTCATCGTAGAGGCTATACACAAATTGGCTAGTAAAATACGGGTTGCCTTGAGTTTTGCGATAAATCACACCTGCAATTTCTTCGGTATCTTCCAAACTTGCGTTTAATGTATCTGAAATCAATTCATTTACCATGATACGATCTAAATTTCCGAGAGTTATCTCTTCTATTTCGACTTCTGATTTCTTTACTTCCTCGAGTTTCATTTTTAAAAATTCTAAATCTGAAACTTCATCTGAACGATACGCCCCAATGATCAGTAAATATTTAGAATCCGTATCGAGGGTCAATGTTTTTAATAAATTTAATGAAGCGTGGTCTGCCCATTGTAAGTCATCTATAAAAACTACCAAAGGGTGTTCTTCACTAGCAATGGCGGTAAAAAACTTAATTAGAAGAGTATTTAACCTATTTTGAGACTCTGTTACTCCCACCTCATCTACTTCAGGTAAGTCTAACATGATGTACCGTAAATTCGGAATCAAGTTTGCCAGCACACCAATTCCACTTCCTAGGCTTTGTTTTAGCTTATTTCTCCATTTTTGAATTTCAACCTCATCGGTAATTAGTAGTTGATTGATAAAATCGATAAAGATTTCAATCCAAGCGGAATAAGGGATATTTCGTGCAAACTGATCAAATTTACCTTGAATATAAAATCCTTTATTTCCAGTAATGGGTTTTCTTACCTCCTGAACGATTGCCGATTTACCTGTTCCACTGTCTCCTGAAATTAATACTGTTTTTTTGTTTCCCCTATGCGCAAAATCCAAATTTTGAAGTAATTTTTCAACTGCCTTTTCACGGCCATATAATCGTTGAGGAATATGAAGAGTTCCGCTAAAGTCCTTTTCCCCCAATGTGAAATTGACTTCATCACCCTTTTCCCAGCTACTGATAATTCTATCAATATCATATTTTAAACCATAGGCCGATTGATATCTGTCTTCAGCATTTTTCGCCAACAGCTTCATGATGATTTCAGAAAGCTTTTCAGGCAATGCCTTAAGGATGCGGGCTGGTTCCACTGGGTTACGAGCCAAGTGAGAGTAAATTAACTCAAGTGAATCTTCGCTTTGAAATGGTTTTTTTCCAACAATAATTTCGTATAACATGACTCCCAATGAATAGAAATCCGTTCGGTAATCCAATACCCTACTGGTTCTTCCTGTTTGCTCAGGCGACATATAAGGAAGGATCCTTTTTAATTTTTCTTCACTGAATTGACTACTCGCTTTTAAACTAAATCGCATCATCAAGCTAGCATCGATCAGTGTTGGCAAAAGTGTTGATGGGTGGACGATAATATTCGTGCTACTGATACTTCCATGAATCCAACCTGCCTGGTGTAAATTCCCAAGAATGGTACAGAAATTTGAAATTATTTTGAGCACTTCCAGCGTACTTAAATGGCTTTCGGTGGTCAGGTCATTTAAGCTTTGGCCTTCTATATATTCTAATTCAAGACCAAAATTCCCGTTGCTTTCAATGAAATTTAAAGAAGAGCGAATACCCGGGATATTTAAATTATTTAAGGTAACGTATTCATTTTTTAATTGAGCAATTAAATCATCACTTGGAAAGGGGGAATTTAGCCGTTTCACAACGGTTGGTGTTTTACCTTTTTTAAGATAAATTAAGTGAACAGGATTTTCACTTATTAATGTATTTTTTACTTCTGACATTTTTATTAGTTCGCTGCCTTTTTAATTACTTCCACCTCTTCTGCTAAAATCTTAGGAGTAAAAGCCAATCCCGACTGTTTTATAAATTGTTGAATAATTTTATCCATTATCTTAGGGTTATTGCGAATGGCCCACCTTTTAATAAATGGAATATGATGCTTTAACCATTCGGTTAAATGTACACATTTGATAAAAATAAAAACTAAAAATTGAATAAAAAGGCTTTTTGATTTTTTAATGCCAATCATCTGACTCAACTCCGGTCCAAGTAAATAAAACATCATGTTTTCAGGTAAAAATTTCATTGCTTTTAATGGCATTAAACCTTCCATAAAATCCACACATGCCTTGGTCAATTCTTTACCCGAATCGGAGGCGCCTTTCTGATGATTTAATATCGCATGCCCAAGCTCATGGCCTTCTTTATAATTCTTTGGTAATAATTGGTCTTCAACCCCTACTAAATGGCCAACCACTCTCCATAAATGTAAATAAGCATTTTTTTCTTCTTCAGAAATTCTAATACCAAATCGCTCCAATCCTTCAATCACAAAAACTGAAAAAGAAAGCATCGTACCACAATAATCTTCTTGATTTATTGGCTCTTGGTACTTTTCTGTATCCCACTTTTTATCGTGTAAAAAATTGCGGACAAAAGCATGAAGCGTCCTCACTTTCACTGCCGATTGAACCCCTTTGCCGTTTTCCGAAAGCCCATCTATTGAACAGACATTCAGAATAAATTTGGATGTCTCCATCAACCGCCGAGTAAATGGTTTGAGGTTTCCACTATGGTCTGTCATTCGCCCAGTTGCATGGACTACCTCTGCCCCTTTCCAGCAACAATAGGTAGCGGGGAGTGATTTCATTAACAACACCATACCAATTTCAGGGCCATGTAAGCAAAAGAAAGCTTCACCTTTTTTAATCAGTTCAGGGTCGGCCCAGGATGGAAGTTTGGATGCTTTATCTAAAAATTGATGACTTTCATTATCTAGTTTTTCATGCCCAAACCAAACGTATTCATCTAACAACACCCTCATGATGCCGTATAATTCATGAGCTGTTTTTGTCTTTGCTAAATCGGCAACGAATGCATCTGCAAATGGATCTGTCCTTAAGCGAGAGGCCTCTAGTAATTCTTCAGACCATTGATTGGGTTTATTCATCCTAATTTTTATTAAATCATTGTCAAAGTAGCAGACACAGAGATATTGAAAGATACTTAAAAATAAGTACTTTATCAATATGAAAATCCTAAGAACCTACTTCTATTTAATTAGAGAAGGAATGATATATAACTATTTTAATTTGATAGATATGATTCCAATTTGATGTTCTGCTTGTTGTTCCTCTTTATTTAATCCTGGACCAATTCTTATCTGCAGACTTTCCATTTCATTCAAATCAAACTCTTGTTGAATATCGTGTTCAAAAAAGTAAGGTAAAAATGTCGGATAGGGCCGTGGTTGAATAACTGTTTGGACTTCCTTAAATTCACTTAGGGGGATGTTATATTCCTTTAGTTCTTTATTTAATTCAACTATAGCCCCATAAGCAATTCCGGTTTTCAAAATAAATGCAATCTGAACTTTTTCTGTTTCTGATGAAAGTGAACGCGCCAACACGGCCACCTTCGAAAATTGTGTTAAATCATCCCTCCTGGCTTCCATTTCTTCATTTAAAAAATGTAGAATTGAAAAATCATAAATTGGGGTTGCATGGATATTTTCACTGTCCACGGTAAAGAGATTTTTTACCACTATTCGGTACTCATCTTTACCAGTGATCTTTTCAGGTGCGAGGTGAATTTCGGGTTTCCAGACGTGTACTAAATCTTTCGAATCAGTTTCTGCATCAAAAAGCTGCACGGGAAAATCAGAGGTAATAATACGCACGGAATACGGATTTCGGTCATAAAAATCCCAGTCGAAATGCCTTCCCCTTCGATTTTCGGGGAAAGTCCTATACTCCCCATTGCTCATTTTTACTACCAAATGATAAAATAAATATCCCTCATTTAACTTTTCTGATGGAATATTCACCTGATAAAAATTCGTGTTCATTTTGGCTAACGGATATTCAAACCACGAATTGCCCGAGTTCCCATACACTTTAACTTCATCTATTTCATCTGGATTAGCAATAGAAACTTTTATTTTATAATCCCTTCCCGATGTCCATTCTTTCAAAGGTTGATGCGTCAAATATAGTTGATCTACATTGGTTTTTACTCCGAAATAAGTACTCACAGCATACCCGTTAATATCCGTAGCTACCTGCTTTTCCTTCTTTAAGTCATTTCGTTTAATTAGATAAACTCCAGGCTGAATATCAAAAGATTGATTAGCCACTTTTATATCCATTTTATTCCCTTCATTCAATGGTATTACGGAGAAATTACCACTTAAATCCGCTAATTTTAACTGAATTGTTTGTTTTTGATTTTGAATCACCGCCACTTTTTTTTCCAGGCTATTCCTGCCATAAATATTATTGACCGTTATAACGTCCGGATTAACCTCAAGTCGCCACATTCCCGCACCCAATTTATCAAGAAAATATGCCCCTGAACCTGTATAACTTACCAATGGAGAGTTACTCGTTCCTGCGATTAATTTTAACTTCCTTTCATTTTTCGGAGAAGAATTAGTACCATCAGTGTAAATGAACTTTTCTTCCGAGTTGAGCAATGACCTCTTTTGATTACTTTCTATTTTAAAATCCAAAAATGAAGTATTTTCAGGGTAATTTCCATGGTTTTGCCCCATGGGAAGCTGATGGAAAATTTCTCCTGCAATCATAAGACTAAGCGCTTTTTTAGGGGAGTAAATCAAGTTCATATAATGCGTGTTATACTCCGTATTAAAAGGGCCTAAAAAGGTAGGATCGT
>JAHEMU010000099.1 GCA_024643485.1 Cytophagales bacterium | reverse complement strand
TGGATCAATATGACCGCCTCTTGCAGTTCTAGGGTAAAGGGTAATAGGTAGATTAACCGGATCTGTGTTTGTTTTTTTTGAATAAAAACTGGCGTCATATTGATCCATAGTCCATTCAGCCACATTCCCTAAAATATCATAAAACCCTAGTCCATCAGCTTTTTTAGAGGCCGTATTTGCATAATAATTTGCTTGAAAAACTGCATAATCCTGCAATTCCTGAGGTTTCAGTTGATTTAAATGGGCAGATTTACAAACATACTCCCATTCTGCCTCAGTGGGGAGTCGATAAAATTCACCTGTTTGTGCGGAGAGCCATTGACAATATTGAATGGCTGCGTAATGTGTCATATTAATGGCTGGATGCTGATCCTTACCCATTCCAAAACTCATATCAACATACGGCGTAGTAGCACCTGTTACACCTGTAATTCCAAGTTTTTCAAGATCTGCAGGAGCTACAAACTGTTCAATTTCCTTTTTTCTAAAAACGAAAGCGTCGTATTGTTCCCAAGTAATTTCCCTTTCACTCATCCAAAATCCTCCTATGGAAACTTCATGAACTGGTTGCTCATCTTTGGGTGCAGTATCTGATCCATTTCCCATCAGGTACTTCCCACCTTTAACGGGTATCATTTTAATTGGAGTCGAAAAAACAGGTAAAGTTAATTGATATGACTTTTTTTCCTGTCCAAACGCTATGGTGTAGATACTTCCAAAACCTATCAGCAGAAATATCATCCTTTTTAGAGACATAGAATAAACTTTAATAACTAAACTTATGAAAATAATCTGAATGAAAAAAACATGAAAGAAATGGTTTGGAAATAGCTTAATGTTCACAATATTTGATAAAAATTATACATGCAGCAGCCACTATCCGTCAGAAGAATTGGTCAACTACTTGGTCCGATTTTATTTCTTATTTTAATAAATATACCCTCCGACCTATTATCTACTACCGGTTGGACGGTGTTGGCAGTTGCTAGTTGGATGGTTATATGGTGGATCACTGAAGCCATCCCCATTTACGCCACAGCGCTTTTGCCTCTTGTTTTATTTCCATATTTAGGTGTTTTGTCTATTACTGAGGCGTCTGGTAGCTATGCCAATCCAATTATTTTTCTATTTATGGGAGGTTTTATATTAGCCCTCGGATTAGAAAAGCATCATCTTCACCAACGTATTGCACTTAACCTAATCAAGATTACCGGGACAGGGGCCAATGGAATTATTCTAGGCTTTATGATAGCTACCTCATTTTTAAGTATGTGGATATCAAATACGGCCACTGCGGTAATGATGCTTCCAATAGCCACCTCAGTGGTTAATATTTTAAAAAAGCAAAGCAGTGAGGAATTAACTGATAATAGTCCTTTTCGCCTTTTTGCCTTAGCTCTTTTTCTCAGCATCGCATATAGTGCCAATATAGGCGGAACTGCCACGATAATAGGCACCCCTCCGAACGTAGTTTACGCAGGATATTTAAAAGAATTTTATGGATATGAATTGGAATTTAGCCGTTGGCTCGCAATAGGTATTCCTACCGCTATCATCTTGTTGACTTTTACCTATTTATTATTGACAAAATGGCTTTACCCAAGCGGATTGGGTAAAATAAAAGGGGCAGACCAGTTGATTCGAAATTATTTATCTGACATGGGTCCAATAAAAAAGTCTGAAAAATTAGTAATGGTAGTATTTTCATTGACCGCCTTGGCATGGATATTTAAAAATCCAATCAATGGTTTATTGGGTATGAATTTATTAAACGATACAGTAACTGCCATGACCGGTGGGATTTTGATGTTTATCGTACCAATCAATATAGGTACCGGCGAACATTTATTGGATTGGGAAGATATGAAGCGATTACCCTGGGGAATTTTAATCCTTTTTGGTGGTGGTATTTGTCTTGCCAGTGCAATGGAAAACGCGGGTTTAATTCAATTAATTGGGGAGAAAATTTCCGGATACCCTCAAATTAGCGGTTGGATTTTAATACTTATCCTTACCACCGTTATGTTATTCATGACTGAATTAATGAGTAACGTCGCATTGACTACCATTTTTATTCCAGTCGTATTCGGAATAGCAAATGGAGCAGGGATTGATCCGATTGTCTTATCCATCCCTGTAACACTAGCAGCAAGTTGTGCTTTTATGATGCCCATCAGCACCCCTCCGAATGCCATTGTATTCGCCAGCGGGTACATAAAAACATCTGAAATGGTTAGGGCGGGGATTTATTTGAATATCATATCCATAATTGTGCTGTTTCTATTGAGCAACACCCTGTATTCCGCCTTATTTAAAGGATTAATTTCTTAATCAACGTCTCCAATCAGTCTGGTGGTATTGTTTCGGTAGTCTCGTGGACTTTTTCCATGATACCGTTTAAAGATTTTATTAAAGTGCGAAAAATTATTGAATCCACTTTCTAAACAAATTTCAGAAATACTTTTACTGGATTCGACTAATAATTTTGAAGCATGTACCAATCGATATTCATTGGTAAACTCAGTAAAGGTTTTGTTCGACATTTTCTTAAAATATCGGCAAAAAGCAGGGACAGTCATACTTACCTTATCAGCAATTGTCTCCAAAGGGATATTTTCCTTAAAATTCTCCCTTACATAATGGTAAATGGTATTCATTCTATCCGTATCCTGCGGTTGAATTTCCAGTGCGACTCCTTCCACATTTAATAAAGAATATTCTTTGGCTCTAGCCATTGCATTTAGAATATTCAGAAAAAGCACTAAACGTTCGAAATGGTCACAATCGGCAAGACCTTCAACCATTTCACCGATCTCCTCTTTGTCTTTACCTTGGAAAACTATTCCTTTTCGCGCTTTTAAAAAGAGAGAAAAAATATGTGACAATTCAGGCAATTGAAGGAAATTAGCCCCCATAAAATCTTCTTTCATCTGAACAACAGTTTCAGATTTATTTCCAGTAAGCCTATCTGTAAATCCGTAATGAGGAAGGTTTGCTCCAATGAAAATAAGGTCACCATCTTGAAAATATGAAAGATGGTTACCAATATGCCGTTTCCCAGAACCCCCTTTAATGTAAACGATTTCCATTTCAGGGTGAAAATGCCAAAATGGAGCTTTGTTTCTTGTTATATCAGAATATCTCTTCACCTGGATGGAAGAACCAAACGGTGGGGTGATCTTCTCAAAAGAAGGCTTATCCAATTTTCCTTTCATGTAATTTTACGTATTTAAATGCGGCCCAAAGTAATGAATATCAAAAACGCTAATTGATCATATTTTAACGTGTATCAATTCTATATTACCAATACTCAAGCTTTAAACGTAAAATTATGTTAAT
Organism: Cytophagales bacterium; assembly: GCA_024643485.1. Taxonomy (GTDB): domain Bacteria; phylum Bacteroidota; class Bacteroidia; order Cytophagales; family Cyclobacteriaceae; genus JAHEMU01. The sequence continues at coordinate 5,203 of JAHEMU010000099.1, read as the reverse complement.
TAAGAACAATTAACAACCAATATTGATGTTTTTTTGCATCTAATGCATTCTTATTTTTGCATAATAATTCTAGAGAATTTCATCAAATAAAATTCGGAATAAGAAAATCCCATCTGTTGTAATACAGATATCTCAAATAGTTAGTTGATAAAAAGACCACCATTAGGTGGTCTTTTTTATGCAGCTTCGTTTATTTTTCCAAAGATGTATTTTACTGTATCTTGTACAGTTTCCAATAATTCCGCATCCTGATCAGGAATTTTGATGTCAAATGTTTGCTCAAACTCAAGGACTAATTCAGCATAGTCCAATGAATCCACACCTAAGTCCTTTACCAAATTGGCATCAGGAGTAATTTGTGTGGGAACGATGCCCATTTTCTCAATTAATATCAATCGAACTTGTTTATCTATCTCTTCCATAACTTTAATAACTGACTCAAAACTAATGATAATTTTAATCATTGGGCTATAACCGAACTAAAACTTTAGCAAAAATTCGGTACCTATACCAATTGTAGATTTAACGTTTATTGTTGCCTGATGGCTTCTCATAATTTGTCTACTTAACGACAGACCGATACCACTTCCCAATTTTTTGGTTGTAAAAAATGGTATAAAAATTCTTTCCAATGCCTCCGGTTCAATTCCAGTACCATTATCTTTTACGGAAATTACCGTTTGTCTTTTATCGTCGGTTTGAGCCAATAACGAAATCTCTCTCGCAGTATGATTTTCATCAAAAGATTGGATAGCATTTTTTGTAAGGTTAATAATAACCTGCATAATTAATTCCTTATCTATTAATAAGGAGAGGTCGGAAGGTTCTATCGAGATAGACAGATTGATTTTATTTTTATTGAAATCTGATTTTAATAAAGTGGAAACCTCTTTGAATAGCTCTCTAACAGGGACTTCTGCGATTTTAGGTTTTGTAGCCTTTGACAAGCTTCTGAAATCCTGTACAAACCGCAGCAGCCCATGGCTTCTTTTTTGAATTGTTTGTATGGCTAAAGAAACGTCTTCAAATTCCGATTTGCGAATAACTACATCTCCCTGATCATTACTTTCTGAATTGGCGATATCTTCCATTACTAAATTAGCCAGACTTGTTATCGGTGTAATGGAATTCATGATTTCATGTGTAAGCACCCGCACTAAATCTTGCCATGCCTCCATTTCCTTTTCTTCGAGTTCCGATTGAATATTTTGAATACTCAATAGTTTAAACTCCTCTCCTCTTAGTGTTAATTGAATAACGTAAACTGCCAAATGAACAATTTCCCCGCCCACTTCCAGTTTTATCAACCCTCTTCCTCCCGTTCGCAAATTGGCAATGCCATCAACAAAAGCACCATATTCAAGCGGTAACTCTGAAAAATGGTCCAATTGATTCACTTTTAGTAACCGTTTAGCTGCGGCATTAATTAAATGAATATTTCCATCATTTTTAACAGTAATCAGACCGATACCCGCATGTTGAATAATATTACTATAGAAATGAAAGTCATCCTTAAGATCGTCATTTTTACTGTTTTGTTTCACTTTCATCTTTTGAAAGCGCATATAAATAGTGTACAGATCACTTTCTTCATCCAATTCAGTAGGAAGATCCTTCTCCAAAGCCTCCGCTAACCTTACCAATTCAATTTTGGACTGTTCAAAATATTTTATCAACTGGACTACCATTAGTCCTACCCCGCCTAAATAGAGTACACTAAATACCACAAATTCGTCAGAGGAAATTGAAAATGCAAAAAGGAGAGCAAAAAGGACCAATCCACCAATTCGGATTAATAACGGCCGTGGTACTTTTTTAAATTCCATGTTTTTGTAATCTTCTATAAAGGGAAGTTCGCGTGATTCCCAGGTCGTCCGCCGCCTTGCTCATGTTGCCACTATTTAACTGTAGTGCTTTTTTTATCGTATTTTTTTCGATTTCATTTAAATTTAATGAGGTTATTTTCGAACCACCATTTGTCTGTATCGATTGATTTAGAAATTCGAAATCAACGGCAGATAATTTTCTTTTATCCGACATAATGACCGCGCGTTCCACCGCGTGTTGTAGTTCGCGTACATTCCCAGGCCACGGGTAAAGTTGTAACAGATCGATGGCATCCTTTTCAATCTTCATCAAAGATTTGCGGTATTTTTGACAATACATTTCACTAAAATGATTTGTCAGTTGAGGGATATCGGCGAGTCGATCGCGGAGAGGTGGTAATTGAATAACGACTGTATTAATTCTGAACAACAGATCTTGCCGAAAATCTCCTGTCTCTACCATTTCATGTATAGGTAAATTAGTGGCAGAAATTACTCTGACATCAATCGATTCGGATCTATTTGAACCCAGTTTTGTGATGTTCCTATTTTGCAAAACAGAAAGTATTTTGGCTTGTTGATTTGGGTTAAGGTTGCCGATTTCATCTAAAAATACCGTTCCCTTATTTGCCAGTTCCAGACGGCCTATTCGATTTTCCTTTGCATCGGTAAAAGCCCCTTTTACGTGACCAAACAGTTCGCTTTCAAATAAAGTGGGTGATATCGCACCCATATCAACAGAAATAAATCCGCTATATTTCCTAGAAGATCGTTCGTGTATAGCTCGAGCAATCAATTCCTTTCCAGTTCCATTTTCCCCTAGAATTAAAATATTTGCTTCGGTATTTGCGACCTTGTCTACCATTTTAAAAACCTCTTTAATGGGTTCGCTATCACCAATAATTTCTTTGAATGGCTGATTTAAATCTGCCTCTAATTGTCGTTTTGCATCTTTAAGTGTATTTATTTCCCTCACCGAAGAGCTGAGTTTTACGGCTGAATTAATGGTGGCCAACAATTTTTCATTTTGCCAGGGCTTCTGAATAAAATCCGTCGCTCCGCATTTTAATGCTTCCACAGCAGTATCTATATCCCCATAAGCTGTAATTAAAATCACAACTGCTGAGGGGTCCTTTTCTCTTATCTTTTCCAGCCAAAAAAATCCTTCTTTACCCGTAGTAGTATCTTTGCTAAAATTCATATCGAGCAGAATAGCATCGTAGCTATCATTATTCAATAGAAACGGAATTTTATTGGGATTAGGCTCAATAATTACCTGATGTCCGTACTTTTTTAGCAAAAGTTTTACCGAAATAAGAACATCATCATCGTCGTCAATAATTAATATTTTTCCCTTGTTTTGCTCCACAACTGATCCTTTTGATTTAACCTACCTACAATATAGTGAAACACACCTGCGTGGTAAACCAAAAAACGCAATAAATGAAATTACCAGAATAGATTTGAAAGTAGAATAGGAAGAAAATGAATATTTTATTACTTAATAATGGAATTATTAAAATATATAATTAAATTGGTCTTCATAATTAGGTGGTTTTTCAATCCTATTTATTTTGAGTTTTTGACCTTGGGGATGCTTTCTGGCGGAAGCATCCTTATTTTTTATCAAAAATTTGGTTTTTATTTTGGTGAAATCACATGAATAGGCTCATTTCTTTGAAAGGCGCGGACATTTTCCACTACTAGATTCATTAATCGTTCCCTAGCTTCAAATGAAGCCCATGCCTGATGTGGAGTAAATACACAATTTGGGTGACTAAAAATAGGGTGAACCTCTTGAGGAGGCTCTACGGAATACACATCCAATCCGGCGCCTGCAATAATCTTTTTAGTTAAAGCATCCGCTAGGTCATCGTGATTAATAAGAGGCCCGCGTGCAGTATTTATAATGATAGCATTCGGTTTCATTTTTAGGAGCAGCTCTTTATTTACGAAACCTATGTTTTGATCATTCAAAGGGCAATGTAAACTCACCACATCAGACATTTCAAATAGCGTTTCTAAGGAACAAAACTCAACGCCATCCATTTGGTCTCTTTCCGGATGCTTATGAAAACTAATCACCCTCATGCCGAAAGCCAGAGCAATTTTTGCAGTAGCTCTTCCGATAGTTCCAAAGCCCACAATTCCAAATGTTTTACCATTTAGCTCGGTAATTGACTGGTTCCAATAGCTAAAATCTACGGATGAATGCCATTCCCCCTTCCTTACACTTTCACTGTAAAAGCCCACCTTATTCAATAATTCAAGCAACAAAGCGAATACATGTTGAGCTACTGCAGGTGTAGAATATCCAGCAACATTCGTTACGATAACACTATTTTTGTGAGCGGCTTGAATGTCTACAATGTTGTATCCAGTTGCCATCACCCCGATATATTTCAACGAAGGGATATTGGCAATCGTTTCAGCCGAAATAGGCGTTTTATTCGTTAGGATAATGTCTGCACCGGCGGCTCTTTCCACCACTTTTTTTACTGGAGTTCGATCGTAAACCACCACTTCGCCTAAAGCGCATAAACTTTCCCAACTTAAATCACCCGGGTTTAAAGTAAATCCATCCAGTACAACTATTCTCATTCTCCTATTGCTCTTTCTCTTATTGCTTCAATTTCCTTTATTCCTCTTGGTAAAGGTTCTCCTAATAATTCGTACCCCTTTGAAGTAATGTGGTAATCGTCCTCAATTCGAATTCCTCCGAAGGTTAAATATTCTTTTTCTAATAATGAATAATTGATTGAGTCTTTAAATTTACCTTCAGATTTCCATTTTTTAATTAACTCAGGAATAAAGTAAACACCAGGTTCCACTGTAAGGACAAACCCTTGTTCTAATTCTCTTCCTAATCTCAAAGATTTCAATCCGAATTGTGTACTTCTTTTGATATGATCATTGTATCCCACTAAATCTTCTCCTAGATTCTCCATGTCATGGACGTCAATTCCTAGCATATGCCCTAACCCATGAGGCATAAACAAAGCATGAATACCCTGCTCGACTACATCAGAAGGATTCCCTTTCAGGATTTTAAGATCAATTAAACTATTTGCGATTGACTCAACCGCTTTAATATGCACTTCCTTGTAGGAAATTCCCGGCTTTAACAAATGAACCGCGGTATTATAGCTATCCAAAACCGTTTGGTAAATGTCATTTTGCATGCTAGTAAACTTACCAGCTACAGGCATTGTACTGGTGCGATCGCCGGCGTACCCCATAGCGGTTTCAGCTCCGCAATCCACCAATAACAACTGACCATTTTTCAATTCGTTATGATATTCATGATTATGAAGAATATGTCCATTTACAGTAAGAATGATTGGAAATGAAATATCACCTCCGCCCTGTTGAGCAAT
>JAHEMU010000430.1 GCA_024643485.1 Cytophagales bacterium | reverse complement strand
AACTTGGGGCGGTTCTGCGCATTATACTGAAGTGGACGGCATCGCGTATAACTCCGCCGATGATATATGGTCGACCGGTATACTGCTCGTGGGTCCAATGTACATGGGGAGCAGCGGTAATATTGTGTACGAAGGCCATGTTCAATTAGGTCGTGTAATTGGAATTACCCCCAATTTCTTTGGAGGAGAAACCGCGTCGGACACTGGATTTGGGATAGGTGGTAGTTTGAAATATCGTTTAGGCTCCAAATTTGCGGTTGGTGTAAACCTCGATTACATCACGGGCGAACCCTATTTTGAGTACGCTGGCTGGTCTCAAAAAATTTCAGCGATTAATTTTACCGGTGGAATTGGATTTTTATTCTAAAAAAACGCCAAACCATTTTAACATATTCAAAATATCCTTACTTTTGCAACTCGAAAAATGAACAATCGTTTTTCGAGTTGTTTTTTACAACGGTTCCATAGCTCAGCTGGATAGAGCAACTGCCTTCTAAGCAGTAGGTCGAAGGTTCGAATCCTTCTGGAATCACACAAGCCCCTTGATTGGGGCTTTTTTTATTTACGGCGAGCTGGATAGCGCATCCCGACCTAAGTCGGGAAGGTCGAAAGTTCGAATCCTTCAGGATTTCTAACTCAAAATGTTTTACGAGTAAAATTTTTACTCATAAAACATTTTATCTACCTTTATCTATGCAATGGACCGTTAAACCATGTTAGACTCACTAATCACCTCCAAAACCCGGGTAAAGATACTGCTGAAGTTCTTTGCCAACCCCCAATCTACCGCTTATTTGCGTGGACTGGCGGAGGAGTTCAGTGAATCCACGAATTCGGTAAGGTACGAGCTTAATAATTTAACGGACGCCGGTTTTTTATCCTCCTCGGAGAACGGCCGTACCGTCGAATACCGAGCGAACACCACGCATCCATTGTTTCCTGAATTGCGATCGGTGGTACATAAGTACCTGGGGCTAGACCAAATTGTGGAAAAGGTCATCCATAAACTGGGGGAATTGCAATACGCATTTATCACCGGGGACTATGCCAACGGAAAAGATTCAGGAATTATTGATTTAGTATTGGTAGGAAAAATAGACCGAGCTATCTTGCGCACCTGTGAAGAGCGAGCGGAGGAGTTAATCCACCGAAAAATCCGCAGTTTAGTCCTTTCCGAAGCTGAATATTCCAAGTTGGAGATTAGTTTCAAGGAAGAAAACGCAATCGTCCTATGGACGGCGTAATGTATTGTAGGGTATGAAGGGGTAGAGACATGCAATTGGCAATCCTACCAAAATGTTGGTAAACATGTTTACCGCCAGGTCTATACCAATCCTTGGAGGTTCCAAAATGGGACTGACGAGGCGGAGCTGTGGGCGATATATTGTAATGGACGAGGGATAGGTAGAGACACGCAACTTGCATGGCTACTTGCAAATCCATACAATTAAAACCAATATGGAAACAAAACCAATTCTTAAGTTATCCGATTTTTCAACCCATTTATTTTGGGAAATGGACAAGGAAACCTTTGATCCAACCAAAAATAAAAGGGCGCTTTTTAAGCGAGTAATGGAATATGGTTTAATGTCAGACTTTAATCTCATCCGTAAATTCTACGGAATAGATCAGATAGCCGAAGAATTAAAATGGGTACAATCTTTAGAACCCAAAGCCTTACATTTTATTGCCACGATTTCAAATTCATCACTTAACGATTTCAAGTGTTATACACGAAAACAGTTGAGCCAGAAACACTGGATTTATTAATAAAAATTCAGTCCATTCCTGAATTTTCAACATTTCGACTGGTTGGCGGGACCGCATTAGCTTTGCAATATGGCCATAGAAAGTCGATTGATGATGAATTATTGGTAGGAGATATTAAAATGGCAACAACCAAGGATATAGCGGCAATGAAACTCGCTGCGATTACTAACAGAGGATCTAAAAAAGATTTTATAGACTTGAATTTGCTCTTTCAAACATATTCACTTAAAGAAATGTTGAACTTTTACACAACAAAATACCCAGACGGTTCAGAATTCCAGGTATTAAAAAGTTTAATCTATTTTGAAGAAGCAGACGATGAAGAAGCTCTCTATCACATAATCCCTATAAATGCTCTTTAACTCTCTTGATTTTGCGCTTTTCCTTCCAATAGTATTTGTACTCTATTGGTTTGTGTTTAATAGGAATTTAAAACTTCAGAATTTATTCCTAGTATTTTCAAGTTATGTCTTTTACGGCTGGTGGGATTATAGATTTTTAACGCTGATATTTTTAAGCACCTTAGTTGACTATAGTGTTGGATGGAAACTCAAACAAACGCAAGATTTTACAAAAAGA
>JAHEMU010000098.1 GCA_024643485.1 Cytophagales bacterium | reverse complement strand
TGGGGACATTGTTTTTATCACAAATCCATTTGATGTTTTCAACGATTTGATCGACCATGTATTTATAGTCGTATTCAAAGTGAAGAGAGGTTTTTATAGGGAACCCGCCACCTATATCGATGGTATCAAGTTCTGGAGCCACTTTTTTTAATTCGCAATACTTGAAGATGAACCGGCTCAATTCAGACCAATAGTACGCAGAATCACGAATACCAGTGTTGATGAAAAAGTGCATCAACTTTAATTTTGCTTTACTACTTTTGGCTATTTGATCTTTATAAAGAGAAACAATATCAGAATAGCGAATGCCTAAACGAGAGGTGTAAAACTCAAAATTCGGCTCTTCATCTGCTGCTACTCTAATTCCTACATAATACGGATTTGTAACATGCTCCTCATAAAATTCAAGTTCATTCAAATTATCCAGTACTGGAATACAATTTTCAAAACCATCGTTTAGTAAGTCGGAAATGTTTTTTGTGTACTGATATCTTTTGAATCCGTTACAAACTACAGTAGTTTGTTTATCAATTTTACCCTTATTGAATAAATTTTTTACAATTGGAATGTCAAATGCAGAACTAGTTTCTATATGACCACCGTGCTTAATTACTTCATCGAGGACAAAACTGAAATGCGATGATTTGGTACAATAACAATATAGATAATCACCCTGATACTTATGCTTTTTCATCGCCTGTTGGAATAAATCCCTTGCGTAGTCGATGTTTTGGCCAATTTTTGGAATAAAGTTAAACTTTAAGGGTGTGCCGTACTCTTGTATCACCTTCATTAGGTTGACACCATGAAAATAGAGTTCGTTCTTTTTGACAGAAAATTCCTCCTGGGGAAATTCAAATGTCTGTTCAATTAAGTCAATGTATCTGTTCACCTTACCTTTTGGAAGTAATTGAAAATGGGACAACAATATTCTGATAATTTTACAATCTTTGCAACGCAATTAATTGTAAAAATTAACATAAGATATTCTCTTTGTGCAAAACTATGGATTAATTGAACCGATACAAATTTATAAAATGGTTAAATTTGTAATTTTGGGAGATTTTTACAGTTTTTAGTAGGTTAAAATATTTTCAGAAACAATGGAAATTTTTTCTGAAAACACCCCTAAGATCAGAATGTGATGTCAAATGGCATTACAAAAAACATAAAGAAGTAAAATATTACATGAGGCGTTTAGTCTTCTATAAATAAAAACAAGAAATTATACTCATTAAAATAAATTTATCATGTCATCACCGATAAGCAATTTCATAGAGCATCATTACAGGCATTTTAACGCTGCGGCCCTTGTGGATGCGGCAAAAGGTTATAAAGTTCATGTAGAGAGCGGTAAAAAGATGTTAGTATCTCTAGCTGGGGCTATGAGTACTGGAGAACTTGGATTGAGTTTAGCAGAAATGATTCGTCAGGATAAAGTTCACTTAATTTCCACCACAGGTGCAAATTTAGAAGAGGATTTGATGAATTTGGTGGCTCATTCTCATTATAGAAGAATTCCAAATTACCGCGATTTAACACCCGAGCAGGAATGGGAATTGCTTGAAAAGGGCTTAAACCGTGTTACCGACACCTGCATTCCAGAAGAGGAAGCTTTCCGAAGACTAGAAAGTCATATTTTAGATTTATGGCAGTCGGCTGAGAAAAAAGGTGAACGTTATTTTCCGCATGAATTCATGTATCAATTGATTCTTTCCGGCGTGTTAGAGCAATATTATGAAATTGACCCAAAAGACAGTTGGATGGTCGCAGCTGCTGAGAAAAACATTCCAATCATCGTTCCAGGATGGGAGGATTCCACCATGGGAAACATCTTTGCCGCTCATTGTATTTTAGGTGAAGTTAAGCCATCTACCATGAAATCAGGAATTGAATATATGATTTGGTTGGCGAAATATTATGAAGAAAATGCTGGTGAAGAAGGAATTGGTTTCTTCCAAATTGGCGGTGGTATAGCGGGTGATTTTCCAATTTGCGTCGTGCCAATGCTTTCACAAGATTTAAGTAAAGAGGACACCCCATTTTGGAGTTATTTTTGCCAAATATCGGATAGCACTACTAGCTTTGGATCGTATTCTGGTGCAGTGCCGAATGAAAAAATTACTTGGGGAAAACTACACATCGACACCCCTAAATTTATTGTGGAATCGGATGCGACTATCGTAGCGCCTCTTATTTTCTCGTATGTATTAGGGAAATAAAAAATAAAATGAATATAGAACAAAAGCTGTTATCTGAAATTATTGAAGCCATAAAAGTCCTTTATGGACAGGAGACTAGCGGGGAACAATTACAGATTCAGCCAACTAGAAAGGAATTTGAGGGTAGCCACACTTTGGTATGTTTTCCGCTTTCGAGAGTCACTAAAAAAGGACCTGAACAATCGGCCTCTGAAATTGGTGAGTTTTTGAAGGAAAAATCTCCTTTGGTGCGCGATTTTAATGTAGTAAAAGGGTTTCTAAACCTCGTATTAATTGATCATGCGTGGATTGAAGCACTTCAAGAATTATCGGTTGCTCCATTAAAGGATTCCAAAGAAATTATGGTGGAATATTCTTCACCAAATACTAATAAACCACTTCATTTAGGCCATTTAAGAAATATTTTTTTAGGATGGTCTGTAGCTGAGATTTACGATTTTCTTGGCTATTCAGTGCATAGGGTCCAAATCATTAACGATCGAGGAATCCATATATGCAAGTCGATGGTAGCTTGGATGAAGTTCGGAGAAGGTAAAACTCCAGCAGAAACTTCCCTAAAGGGAGATAAGCTAGTTGGAGAGTATTACGTGAAATTTGATCAGGAATATAAAAAACAAATTGCTGAATTAGTCAGTAAGGGAATTACCCAAGAAAAGGCCGAACAATCAGCTCCAATTTTTGAAGAAGCAAAGGACTTATTGAGAAAGTGGGAAGCTAAAGACTCCTCTACCGTTCATTTATGGAAAACAATGAATGAATGGGTTTATAGTGGATTTAATGCTACTTATGACCGGATGGGTGTTACTTTTGATAAATTGTATTATGAATCAAATACCTATTTACTCGGTAAAGAAATCGTACAAGAAGGAGTAGAAAAAGGCGTTTTTTATCAAAAAGAAGATGGATCCATTTGGGTAGATCTTACCGCTGATGGTTTGGATGAAAAACTGCTGCTACGAAGCGATGGTACTTCCGTGTATATGACGCAAGATATTGGTACCGCAGTATTGAGATTTAAGGATTTTCCAAAAATTTCGGGACAGGTATATACCGTTGGAAATGAGCAGGAATACCATTTCAAAGTATTGTTTTTAATTCTTTCAAAGTTGGGATACAGCTGGGCGAAGGAGTGCTACCACCTTTCTTATGGGATGGTCGATTTGCCTTCAGGAAAAATGAAATCCAGGGAAGGAACCGTAGTCGATGCTGATGAATTGATGGAGGAGGTAGTGACAAAAGCGCGTGAGCTCACCAGTGAATTAGGCAAAATTGAACAACTGTCTGAGGAAGAAGCGATTGCTTTATATGAGAACCTCGGCCTAGGCGCTTTGAAGTATTATTTACTCAAAGTAGATCCTAAAAAGAGGATGCTGTTTAATCCTGAAGAATCGGTTGATATACAAGGCCATACTGGTCCATTTATACAATATACCCATGCGCGTATTAATTCATTAAATAGAAAAGCGCAGGAATTGGGATATTCATCATCGCAATTTTCAACTAATATAAAACTGGAAGTTGTAGAGGTGGAACTGATTTCGAGACTTCTGGATTTCATTCCGAAAGTAAAAGAAGCCGCGAAGGATTATTCTCCGGCACTTATTGCCCAATATTTATATGATTTAGCAAAAGACTACAATAAGCTTTGGCAAAACGTTATCATATTAAAAGAGGAGGATGAAGAAAAAAGAAGCTTGAGACTGTATTTGTCACAAAAAGTAGGTGAAACTTTAAAAACTGGGTTGAAATTATTAGGTATCGGCGCGCCCGACAGAATGTAAAAGTGGAAGAATGAAAAATTGGATTGTAGCATTTCGTTTGAGGACTTTGCCTCTCGCCCTTTCCAGTATATTAATGGGGAGTTTTTTAGCCTATTTTAGGGGGCTTTTTAATCCTGTAGTAGCCGGATTGTGCGTGTTAACCACCATATTCCTTCAAATTACCTCCAATTTAGCCAATGATTATGGCGATTCGAAAAATGGAGCTGATCACCAGGGAAGGAAGGGGCCGGCAAGAATGGTTCAAAGCGGCCAAATCTCGTCAAAGCAGATGAAAATAGCCATGATTATTGGTTTAGTATTCAGTTTTATCTCCGGGTTTAGTTTACTGATTATTGCCCTTGGATGGAATGTGGAATTACTTGGATTTTTCTTGCTTTTAGGAGTTGGAAGTATGGTTGCTGCGGTAGCCTATACGGTTGGAAAACGGCCTTATGGTTACGCTGGACTTGGCGATATAAGTGTATTGATATTCTTTGGTTTTGTTGGTGTAATGGGCACTTATTTTCTTCAAGTAAAAACGCTTGATGTGCACTTGATTTTTCCTTCTTTAAGCTGTGGGTTATTAAGTGTTGGAGTGCTAAATCTCAATAATGTAAGGGATATAGAATCGGATAAGGTTGCAGGGAAATTAAGTGTGCCTGTTCGTTTAGGAAGGCAAAATGCTATTGTTTATCACTGGATTTTATTGTTGCTAAGCATTGGGTCTGCTGTATATTTTACGTGGATGGAATATAGTAATGTTGCGCAGTGGATGTTTCTTTTTTCTATCCCTCTTATTCTTTTAAACGGTAAAAAACTTCAAAAATCAACTCAAACCGAAGAAGTGGATCCATTGTTGAAACAACTAGCACTTTCCACTTTGTTATTCGTGATTACTTTCGGGTTGGGATTAATTATTAAAATTTAATAAACATGAAATATTTAAATCATATCATTGAATCTATCGGGAATACACCTTTAGTAAAGCTTAACCACCTTAATAAAGGAATTAAGGGAACGATATTGGTAAAGGTTGAGTATATGAATCCTGGCCACTCAATGAAAGATCGAATTGGGTTGAAAATGATTGAAGATGCTGAGAAAAAAGGCGTTTTGAAGCCAGGGGGAACTATTATCGAGGGTACTTCAGGAAATACGGGGATGGGACTTGCACTTGTGGCAAAAGCAAAGGGATATAAATGTATTTTCACTTTGGCTGATAAACAATCCTCGGAGAAAATGGATGCTTTAAAGGCGTTAGGAGCGGAGGTTATTGTTTGTCCTACCAACGTTACTCCAGATGACCCGAGGTCATATTATTCTGTGGCTAAAAAGTTGAATCAGGATATTGAAAATTCCTTTTACCCGAACCAATACGATAATGTATCAAATGCTTTGGCTCATTATGAATCTACCGGACCTGAAATTTGGAATGATACCCATGGGAAAATAACACATTATGCTGCTGGGGTAGGTACGGGTGGATCTATGTGTGGAACTGCTAAGTTTTTGAAGGAAAAAAATCCAGCAGTTGTGACGGTGGGAATCGATAGTTATGGTTCCGTATTTAAGAAATATAAAGAAACGGGTGTTTTTGATGAAAAAGAGATCTATCCGTACTTAACCGAAGGGATTGGAGAGGATATTTTACCAAAAAATGTGGACTTCAGTTTAATCGATCGATTTGTAAAGGTAACCGATAAAGATGCCGCTATTATGACCAGAAGGTTAGCGAAAGAAGAAGCTCTTTTTGTTGGTTGGTCTTGTGGGTCTGCAGTACATGGCGCTCTAGAATACGCTAAGGAACACCTAAAGGAAGACGATGTAATGGTGATCATTTTGCCAGACCATGGTACTAGATATTTGGCAAAGATATACAACGATAACTGGATGAAAAATCATGGTTTTATCGAAGATCGTGTATATGCTACGGCTAAAGATATCGTATCTCAAAGAAGTCTAGCAGAATTAATAGCTGTTCAATCAACGGATACAATCAGTCATGTGGTGAATTTGCTTAAACAAAAAGGTATCGATCAGGCTCCTGTATTAACGGGTAAAGAGTTTGTAGGAAGTATCAGTGTGAGTGGAATTTTGAACAGAGTCATTGAAGATCCTGCTGTATTGTCTAAAACGGCGGGTGAAATGATGGATGAACCATTGCCATTTGTAGGGATGGATAACACGCTGGATGTACTTTCTAGTGTATTAAATAAAAATATTAAAGCGCTTCTTGTTCGTGATGAAAATCAACAAGTACACATTATTACTCAGCATGATATTTTGTCTTTAATGACAAAATAAGACACTATTTTAAGTAAATTTAGATGCATGTAAGATTATATCGATGAATGCCATAAAAGAGGATAAGTTACCACGCTTATCCTCTTTATATTTGTGTTTGTGAAGTTGAAAAAAATACCATATTTACTTTTTCTATTCTTTAGTCCTCTTTTTACCCATGTGTATGGAGAGAATATGAGGTCTGTGGATTTTGTTGTCACTTTTCAAAGTGAAAATGAAAAAGCAATTTCTCAAATTGATTCTGTCAATAAACTAGCATTTAACCTTATTTATACCAATCCCTTAAGGTCAATTTCAATCGCGGATGAAAATAAGTCATTTGCAGAGCGTTTGGGTTACCAACAGGGATTCGCAAGGTCGTTAAGTATTTTAGGGAGTGCCTACTGGGCTAGAGCCAAGTACGACGTTTCCATGACCTATTACTTGCAGGCTTTGGAGGTTTATGAAACCTTAAACGATATCCAAGGGCTTTCTTCCTGTTATAATAATATAGGTGAAATCTATAAAAAAACTGGGCAGATGTCTCGTTCTCTTGAATATCAAATGAAGGTACTTCAGTTGTATGACGGCTTAGATGATCTTTCTCTACCACCTTTGACCCTAAATAATATTGCTGAGGATTATATTTACTTAGAAATTTACGATAGTGCTGAATATTTTTTAAATAAAGCCTTGGATTTAGGTAAAAAGAATAGGGATTTAAGGGCGATCGCCTATGTGTTAAACAACTTTGGAATTTTATATAATAAAACAGGAAGAAGTGAATTGTCTTCAAGTTATTTTAAGGAATCAATTGATTATTGGAAACAGGATAATAACCCTAGAGGAGAATTAATTACTGGTTTGAATCAGGTCGAATTGCTTATTGATGCTGGGAGTCTAGATACAGCCAATAAAATGCTTAAGCTGATTTTCGAAAAGTCAGAGGAGATGGATGCGATGGATTTGATGGTGCGATCTGCATTTTATCAAAGTAAAATAGACTCAATAAATGGCACTTGGGAAGAAGCATATATTAGTTTGTCTGAATTTGAAAGGTTGAATAGTCAGCTGAAAGACAGGGAATCAGAATCTCTTTTGTTACAATTGGAAAATGAATATATTCTTCAAAAGAAGGATAAGGAAGTGATTAAAATAAATAACCAGGCAAAGTTTAATAGGTTTGTGATTTTTGGAGGAGGGGCACTCTTAATTATGGCCCTTTTATTGGCCTTTTTATTTTTCAAAAAATTTCGAGATACAGAAAAACTCAGAAAAGATCTTGAAGAAAAGAATAAGTTAATCTTTGAACAAAAAGCTGAAATTCAACTGAAAGCAAAACAACTGGGCGATCTGAATGATAAGCTGGAAGATTTATTGCGTGTTAAATCAAACACACTAAATTTGCGTTTGAAACAATTAGATGAGTATACATTTATCAATAGCCATCGGTTAAGAGCTCCTGTGGCAAGTATTGTTGGAATTATAAGTATAATTAAGCATGAACATTTAGGATCAGAAGGTGAATTGTTATTGGGGCATCTGAATTCAAGTGTTGAGGAACTGCAAAAGGTAGTAGATGAAATTGGTGAAAAACTAGGCAACGATCAACCACATAATTAATTCTTAATGAAAAGAACAACCATCATTTTTTTAGCTGTTATTTTGATTTCCCCAGTTTTAATTGTCTCCTTTCTTAGAATGTACGGATCTAATCGTTTTGATGTACCTGTTTATTACCAGGATTCCTTAAATGTGAATTGTGAGAGCGTAAAGTTACCCTACAAAATTGATAAATTACTTACTCTCGACGCCTGGGGAGATTCCCTGACGATTGTAAGTTTACCACATAACCATGCAATCGACCAATCTGATAAAATAGAATTATTGAGGTTGTGTGAAAAATTAGAGAATAGAGTGGTGAGGTGGATATCCCTTACTACTGAAAACGAAAAAACGGTTACTTGTACTCGGCAAAGTGTCCTTCCACCTTTTGAAATTCAGAGTTTGGAGGAATGTGTGTTGCTATTTCCCAAAGATGGATCAAATGCAGTGCTGATTGATGGCGCTGGAAGAATTAGAGGATATTATAATTTAACTCAACGGGATGAAACGGATCGATTAGCCGTTGAAATCGACATATTAATTGAAAATGAAGAACAAATTATCCAAAAAGGAAGCCCTTTATAAGCGAATAATCATTGCCATATCCATTCTTATTCCTTTAATCGTAGCGGGGTTATTTGGAGTGAAAATTGATGGCGTTGATTTACATTTTTTACCCCCAATTTATGCGACTATTAATGGGGTAA
>JAHEMU010000097.1 GCA_024643485.1 Cytophagales bacterium | reverse complement strand
AACTCCACCAATTTTTTCCATCATATCAATTTCACCACATTTTGGCCATCCAACATCTGATATGTTGGCTCCGAGCATCCAAAGAGCAGGCCAAATTCCTTGTCCGTAGGGAAGCTTTGCTCTCATATCAACTCTACCATAGGTAAATTCAAATTTACCTGCTGTTTTGATACGTGAGGAGCTATAATCTTTGCCATTAGTAGGTTCTTTCCTTGCTTCAATCGTTAGGGCGCCACTTTTTACAGTGGTATTTTTGTCAGTGTAATATTGTGATTCATTGTTACCCCAACCGCTACCACCAATTTCGTAAGACCAATTTTCTAAATTTAGGTCTGTTCCTTCAAATTCATCGGCCCATATGAGCGTCATTCCTTCATAGGTCAAAGGACTGTCGTTTCCTTGCGATAAATCTATGATATCTGAGTCATCGTTCAATAGCGTAACGGTTAGCTGATCCTCGCTCGCTTCAGCATTTTTAACGCTGATTAATTGAAGAAAAAGAGTTTCATCTGATTCTACCTCCCGCTCGCCATTAATAATTACCGGGACATATTTAGTAGTTTCGCCGGGACGGAATACCACTTGATATTCTGATAATTTGATAAAATCATCACCTTCAATAGCAATATCCGCTTGAGTGCTAAAAGTAGCAGTAACGGTAAAGGTCACTTCATTTGAAAGTTCGATAGGTATGAAAATAGATTGACTTTTATTTCCTTCATTTACTTGGTAAGGCGCTAAAATTAAATCAGGTAGATTTTTAGGTCCTTCCGCATTGCAAGCAACAGTAATGAGAAAAATGACAATGCCTATCATTTTTTTGTAAGAAAGTGTGTACATAGGTAAATTATAATTAGAAGATAAAATTACATTTCTTTTGATAAAATATTAATGACAGAAATCATACAATTGTTTAATCATTAAAATTTTTAATTAATTGATAAGTGAAGCCAACCATTTCGTCAAAGTTCTTCACCTCCAATCGTTCATTAATCCCATGAAAGCTATTGTAATTAGTAGGGTTGATTCTAATAGGATAGAAACGGTAAACGGCATCTGAAATATCATAAAAATACCTAGCGTCAGTTCCTCCGCTTATAAGTCCGGGTACCACTACCGTATTTTCGAATAATTCGCGAATGGTTTTTTCTAAAACTTTATACTCTTCGCCTTCAATAGATGAAACAGGGGAAGGATTTGTTAAAAATCCCACTCGTTCAACTTTAATTTTATCACCCACTATTTCCTTTACATGAGCCTCTACCGATTCGATGGATTCTCCGGGTAATATTCTGAAATTGATCGTTGCCTCTGCTACTGTGGGGATAACATTGTTTTTCATCCCTCCGTCAATTATAGTTGGAGCTGTCGAGGTATGTGCATTTAATGCTTCAAGGATGGGTTTTTTAAATAACCAGGGATTAGCGAAAGCTAGTTTTTTGAAAAAGGGAAGTTCTGATCCAATATATTCCATTTGAAAGGTAACGGGTTCAACTAATTTGTAGGGCAGTTGGTTTTCCTCCAGCTTTACAATTGCTTTAGCTAACATTCCAATGGTATTGTCTTTTGGAGGTTGTGAGCTATGGCCGCCTAATGTCTCAACGATAATTCTGAAAGAAGCAAATCCTTTTTCAGCAACATTTATCATGGCCACCGATTTTTCCACTCCCGGGATCATATCAGTAGCGATAAAACCTCCTTCATCCAAGGTAAATGATGCCTGAACACCCTCTTTTTTCAAATATTCTGCAATTTTTGCCGCACCATTTTCTCCTCCAACCTCTTCATCATGTCCAAATGCAAAATAGATGGTCTGCTTAGGCTTAAATCCTTCAGAAATAAGCATTTCTGCAGATTCTAATAATGCTATTAACGAAGACTTGTCGTCCATGGTACCTCTTCCATAAATAATTCCATTCTTAATTTCACCTTTAAAAGGGGCTCCTTCCCATTTCTCAAGGGTGGGCTTATCGACAGGAACTACATCCTGATGAGACATGAAAATTAATGGCTTGGCAGACGCGTCAGTGCCTTCCCATTTAAAGAGAAGACTATATTCGCTAATCATAGTTAAATTCATAGTGCTATATACGCTTGGGTATGCGCGTCTTAAAAATGCATGCAAGCCTGCGAATGCCGCAGAATCGGGGGGTGCATCCTCACTTAAGGAAATAGTTTGGTAGCGAATAGCTTCGCTTAAATGATTGATCGCACTATCGCGAGGAGTTATCATTTCCTTATGGTCAACTATCATTTGTTTTGATGATAAATTGAAGGTATTTATAACCAAGATAGCTGCAACCACCGCCAAAATGGCTAAAATTATTAATAATATCCGTTTCATATAGGTTTTTTTAAAGCTGTACAATAAATGCAATCAATAATGCCGAAATGGCAATTCCAAAGATAATTAATGTTGGTTTGATAATAATTTTAATCCATTCTTTATACGAAATATTGGCTGCCACAAGGATAGCGAGTAATGCTCCATTTGTAGGAACAATCATATCCGCCATTCCCGCTCCGTATTGATAAGCCAGAATCATGATTTGTCGTGACATTCCCAGTAAATCAGCTAAGGGAGTTAATAAAGGCATAGTTAAGGCTGCCTGGCCCGACACACTAGGCATTGGCATATGAATAATCACGTGTGAAAACATCATGCCAATTGCAGTTAATGATTCTGGTAAATGTTGTAAAGGCATGAATAATCCGTAGGCGATGGTATCAATAATTTTACCCTCTTGCATCACAAGGGTAACACTTCCTGCCAAACCAACGACGATTCCTGAAAATATCATATCCTTAAAGCCGAGAGCATAATTTCGTGCGGTACCGTTAATTCCCATTTTACCTATGATCCCTGCCGTCATTCCAAAAATAAAGAAAGAAGCCGACATTTTATTATACCCCCAATCCCAAACTAAAATCCCATAGGTCATGCAAGTGAAGGTAATAACCAATAATAACAGAATAATTACATTTTGAATTGATAAAGTCGGAGCTTTTAGTGACGGAGGTGTTTCTTTTATAGAGTGATCTTTGCCGTATTTAATGATCCAAAAAAGCCAAAAAGCTAATGCGATAACAAAAAATATGGTTCGGAATAATGCCCCGGATAGCACCGGGACTTCAGATAATATCTGCGCGAGCATTACCTGAAAAGGATTAATAGGACTAAATGAAGCTCCGATAATCGCGCTTCCCACACTCAATGCTACTGCAGTGAATTTTTTATACCCTAAAGATCGTGTTAAAAGTAGCATGATGGGTATCATCGCTATGATTTCTTCCTGCATATTCTCCGTGGCCCCACCTGCAGCAAAGAGTATTCCAACAAGAATTATTACCAGATATTTTGCATTTTTAAATCGATGAATCAGGAAATTCAGACCTTCCTGAAATGCTCCCGTTTGATCGACAATAAAAAACGCTCCTCCAATTAATAGAATAAGAATGATGATATCGGCACGATCAATAATACCGGCAGGGACTTTAACAAAAGTATCGAACAGACCGATGGGCTCTGCGTCTACTTTATGAAATGTGCCTGGAATAACCACACTTCTCCCTGTTTTTTCGTCTATTTTTCTATCAAATTCTCCCGCCGGTAGTAGGTGAGTTAGAATTGATGCAAAAAATATAAATCCTAAAAGAAGTATTAATGGATGGGGAAAGGATAATTTCATTCGTCAAAATTTCTTCCAAATTAAGAAAAAAAACGGACATATTGTGACCTTTTATTTTGTGAAAAATGGAATACCCGGCCTCCTCGAAATCATTAACTAATTAGGTATTTTTTTGGTTTTTTTGTCTATTCAGCGTAATATTCCTATCAAAAGTGCTTAACCAATTTTGGGTATGAACGATGTTTTACAAATAGATCCTTCCGATAATGTTTTGGTTGCTTTAAAATCCATTGACCAGGGGGTGTTAAAGTGGGGAGATCAGGAAATCCCTATTCCTCAAATGGTAAGACAAAAACATAAATTCCTGATATATCCACTCAAAAAAGGGCAAAAAATAATAATGTATGGGGTACCTGTGGGCACAGCAATGTCCGATTTACCTGCCGGCACTTTGATAAGCACATTTAATGTAACACACTTTGCGGCTCCTGCTTCCCTTGAAAATAAAAAGCAGATGAATTGGAGCCCGCCCGAGGTGAAAAAGTGGTCATCAAAGACATTTATGGGATATAAACGGCCGGATGGAAAGGTGGGAACCGCTAATTATTGGTTATTTGTTCCTTTGGTCTTTTGTGAAAATAGAAATTTAAAAATCCTTCAAGATGCACTTACCCGTGCGTTAGGATACCATAAATCGAACGATTGGGAATCCTATATTAAACATAAAACAGGGCAACGCTCTTCCAATGGAATCAAACAATTGGCGGAAAAACCATTCAAAAACATAGATGGAATTAAATTTCTGTATCACCAAGGGGGGTGTGGAGGAACGCGTAAGGACTCTGAGTTATTATTGCGACTACTTGCGCAGTATGTTGCGCACCCGAATGTGGCGGGCGCTACTATTTTAAGCTTGGGGTGCCAGCATGCTCAAATTGATTGGTTTCAAGAAATATATAGTTCTATCAAAAGTACCTGGGATAAACCAATTGTGTATTTGGAGCAACAAAAATTAAAAACCGAAGAGGCATTAATTGAGTCGGCCATCGATCAAACTTTGGCTCATTTCCCGACCGCGAATGAATCGGAACGCACCCCATCTCCATTGTCTGCGTTGACAATTGGACTGGAATGTGGAGGCTCAGATGGCTTTTCGGGAATATCAGCAAATCCTTTGGTCGGCGAAATATCCGATCGAATAGTGGCATTAGGAGGTAGCTCTTTATTGAGTGAATTCCCTGAATTAAATGGAGTAGAACAACATTTAGTTGATCGATGTGTAAATGATGAGGTGGCTAAAAAGTTTCTTCATTTGCAACATCAATACGAGCAAAGGGCCAAATTATTGGGGTCTGGGTTTGATATGAATCCATCCCCAGGCAATATTAAAGATGGATTAATCACCGACGCAATAAAATCTGCAGGCGCGGCTAGGAAAGGAGGAACCGCTCCAATTACTGGTGTGCTAGATTATACGGAATCAATGAGCGAAAAGGGTCTTCATTTACTATGTACTCCAGGGAATGACGTGGAATCGACCACAGGACTAGCTGGTTCTGGGGCAAATTTAATTTTATTTACTACCGGTTTGGGCACCCCAACAGGAAATCCAATAGCTCCAGTTGTTAAAATCTCTACTAATAGTTCCCTCGCAGAACGAATGACCGACATTATCGATTTTGATGCGGGTGGAATTATCAACGGATCAGTAAATATGCAGCAGTCGGCAGATGCTTTATTGGAACAAATTATTTCGGTAGCAAGTGGAAATCCAACAAAAGCGGTAAGTTTGGATCAGGACGATTTTATTCCTTGGAAAAGGGATATTTCACTATAAATGATATACGATGTTTAATTTAAAAAATAAACGAGCTGTAGTAACCGGGGCTGGAAGCGGCATTGGAAAAGCCATTGCACTTGCTTTGGCAGAGCAAGGTGCGGTGGTGTTCATCCTTGAATACAATGAAGAAGCCGGAAAAAGTGTTGTGAATAATATTGTACATAAAGGAGGGGTAGCTCATCATATTTCTTGCAATGTAGCAGTCCTTTCGGAGGTGGAAAACGGCATTCAAGCGGCCTTAGGTGACAATAATTTAGATATTTTGGTGAATAATGCGGGAATTGCTCACGTAGGTAATGTGGAAACAACCTCTGAGGAGGATTTTGATAGGCTTCTTCAGGTAAATGTGAAAGGTGTTTTTAATTGTCTGAAAGCAGGTATTCCTAAAATGAAACAAAGTGGAGGATCGATCGTGAATGTGTCGTCGATTGCCGCTCATGTTGGGATTTCGGATCGTTTTGCCTATTCAATGACCAAAGGGGCCGTTCATGCGATGACTCTTTCTGTTGCCAAGGATTATATTTCGAATAATATCCGATGTAATAGCATTGCTCCTGCACGGGTACATACGCCCTTTGTCGATGGTTTTATCTCGAAAAATTATCCGGGAAAAGAAGTGGAAATGTTTGAAAAATTATCAAAAACTCAGCCGATTGGAAGAATGGGAACTCCCGATGAAATTGCCGCGATGGTGGTATATTTATGTTCCGACGAAGCATCATTTATCACCGGTTCTTGTATGCCGATTGATGGAGGGTTTATGACGTTGAATAATTAGACTAAGAAATATGAAATTGATAAAATACGGACCTAAAGGGAATGAAAAACCAGGAATTGAAGTAGATGGTATTCGGTACGATTGCAGCGACCTAGTAGGAGATTATAACGAATATTTTTGGGAAAATGGTGGGGTGGAAAAAATAAAAAATCAATTTGATAAGACTCAAGCAAATAGAATTGACAAGAATATAAGGTGGGGAGCTCCTGTCGGCCGTCCGGGGAAATTGATTTGCATTGGATTGAACTACCTCAACCATGCGAAAGAAAGCGGCATGGGCGTACCAACGGAACCAGTGGTGTTTTTTAAGGCTACCTCAGCAATCGTCGGGCCGTTTGATCAAGTCGTCATTCCTAAAAATAGTGTAAAAACTGACTGGGAGGTAGAGTTAGCGGTGGTTATAGGTAAAAAAGCAAGCTACATCAATGAGGAGGAAGCTATGAGTCATATTGGGGGCTATCTTCTACACAACGATATAAGTGAGCGTGAATTTCAAATAGAGCGTGGAGGGCAGTGGGTGAAAGGGAAAAGCTGCGATACTTTTGCGCCTCTGGGGCCGTATCTGGTAACGCCGGATGAAATCGCCAACCCTCATCAATTGTCCCTGTGGCTCAAGCTGAATGATAAAAAAGTGCAAAATGGAAATACAAATGACTTCATTTTTAATCTACCTAAAGTGATTTCTTACCTTTCTCAATTTATGACTTTGGAAGCAGGAGATGTGATCTCAACAGGAACACCCGAAGGTGTTGGTTTAGGGATGAATCCACCAATGTATCTGAAACCCGGTGATGTCATGGAGTTGGGAATTGATGGTTTAGGAAGTGCCCGACAAGAAGTAATCGCTTGGAAAAAATGACCATTGATGCACATCAACACTTTTGGAACTACCATCCTGTAAAAGACGCATGGATTACAGAAGACATGAAAGTGCTTCAGCGGGATTTTCTACCGGATCATTTAAAGGTGGAGTTAATGAAGAATGATGTAGATGGAACTGTCGTCATTCAAGCTGATCAATCTTTGGACGAAACGAATTATCTAATTAGTTTATCAGAAAGAAATCACTTCATCAAAGGAGTGGTTGGATGGGTCGACCTTCAATCGTCTACCCTGGAAGCCCAACTTCAACAGTTTTCTGAGCATCCCATTCTGAAGGGATTTCGTCATATCCTTCAGGCAGAGCCCATGGGATTTATGACAACCAAAGCATTTGTTTCGGGTGTGAAAAATTTAAGTATTCATGGTTATACCTACGATTTGCTAACAACAGAAAGTCAGTTGGAGGAGGCCTATGAATTCCTTAGAAAAACTCAGGAAGTACCCATCGTCATTGATCATATTAGCAAACCAGATATAAAAAGTCAATCGTATTCGAATTGGGAATATTACATGAGTAAGATAAGTGAATTTCCAAATGTACGAGTGAAGCTCTCCGGATTGGCGACTGAAGCTAATTGGCAAACATGGACTCCAGATCTGTTTAAGCGTTATGTGGAGGCCTGTTTGGAATTTTTTGGCCCAAAGCGCTTGATGTGGGGGTCCGATTGGCCGGTCTGTTTGCTTGCCGGGGATTATAAATCAATTAAAGAGAGTATTGAGGTGCTAGTAAAGACACTTTCAACATCAGAACAAAATCAAATTTTTGGTGAAACGGCGAATGAATTTTATCAACTCAATGTATAACTCATGGATTTAAATTTGAAGAATAAAGTCGTGGTGATCAGTGGAGGGGGAAATGGAATAGGGGCGAGTATAGCGGAATTGGCTGTTATGGAAGGTGCAAAGGTGGCTATTATCGACTTTCAAAAGGAAGATTCCTCTGAAATAGCTAAGAAATTAAAGAATCAGGGTGGCGCTTATATTTGGGTATGTAAAAATTTGAACGAAGATTCGGCAGGGGAGCAGGTTATTAAGGAAGTAGTAAGTGCCTTTGGAAGGATTGATGTTTTAGTGAACAATGCAGGGGTGAATGATGGCGTTGGGTTGGAAAAAGGATCTCCGGTTAAGTTCAGGCAATCACTTTTAAACAATTTGGGGCATTATTTTGATTTGACCCATTTCGCATTGCCTTACTTAAAAATCAGCAAGGGGTGTGTGTTAAATGTCAGCAGTAAAACAGCCTTAACCGGACAGGGAAATACCTCGGGATATACAGCAGCAAAAGGAGCTATTTTAGCACTTACCCGTGAATGGGCTGTAGAATTGGCTCCGGCTGGAATTCGTGTGAATGCCATTGTTCCGGCGGAAGTAGATACCCCACAGTACGAATCATGGCTATCCTCATTCCCAAATCCTCAACAAGCTAAAAAGCAAATCACGGAGAATATCCCCTTCGAAAAACGAA
>JAHEMU010000429.1 GCA_024643485.1 Cytophagales bacterium | reverse complement strand
GAATTAATTAAGCCGGTAAGTGCAATGGATCAGTTCGGGAATTATTCCTTATTCGAATAAGCCTTAATACCCCCCATGGTACTTTCGCAAAAACCATTCAGTGGAAGCGAATATCAGTATAACTATCAGTACCCAAGGTAAATTCAGAAAGGGTTCCTGTAGTTCCTGAGCTTCTAATCGGGATGGAGGTACTTGGTTTAGAAATTGATCTTTTAGGTTAGAAACATTATCGCCGCTCACAAAAGCACCGCCATTTTTTGAGGCTAATAGACGCAACATGCTGTGATTTGCTTGAAGATCTACCAACTCAATGGGTTGATTTTCTACCACGAATTGGCCAGTAATCTGTTCTTTTTTGTCACTAAGAGTTGCCGATGCCACGAATTGATAAATTCCCTGGGGCAAATTATTGATGTAAATTCGATTATATCCCTCTGTTGGCGTGAATGAATAGGAAGTTTTTTCCCCGGCTTCATTTTCAAGTACCAATTCTATTGGGATATTGTACTGACGCTCATATAAATCATTGTATATCTCAGTGTCAAAGGTAATTTCTCCCTGACTAAAAACACTAGAAACAGGGTAAACTCGCAATTTTCGTTTATCCGTTTTAGTGGATAAATATTGAACTGTTTTACTAATCAATTCATTGAAAAGGATATGATTTTGATGCTGTCGGTAATCTTGTAAACGCCACTTCCACAAACCCTCACCTAGCATTACCCCTTTTTTCGGTTCATCGGAGCTGATGACTAACAAGGGCTTAGTGGTTTCTATACTCCCAACTCGTTGGAACAGCAATGGCGATGCATTTGCCGGAAGGATATAATTTCCAAATGGAATGGAAACGGGAGGTAAATTTCTAAGGAAACTGGATAAATCATCACTCAGTTGAAAATAAGGAAAAGCTGTATTGAAAACCGGCGTTGATAAGTCGAACTCACCAGGCACCGGATTCACTGAAACAGGAATATCGTTTATTGCGAGTTGGCCTTGTTGACCACTTTGAAAAAAATACCACGAAGCAGTCGTTTTTTGACCGGGGATATTAAGAGATTCAACCAATGGATCGTTAGGCAAAATTTGGTGATATATAATCAAATCATACGGCTCTTTAGTTGTGGGAAAAGATCCAATTCCTGCTATAAATATGTCAAAACTGTAATTTTCATTCGTTTCGATGGCTGAGCGAATTGCTTTGATATCGGGATGAGGTTTCTTACTTATAAGTAGAATTTTTTCCTTACCCTCCACTATTTCCACAAATAAGTCACGCGTATTATTTGTTAAATTGTATTCACCCTCAAGTGGTTCTATGCTTATTTGATATCGTTGAGTACCTTTCTGTTCTGCACTAACAAGAAAGTCCACTTTTTGAATGTCGGAAGCGTTGGAGAATGAAACCGTTTTACTTTCCAAAATTGATCCGTTATGTTTTAGAATAACTCTGCTTTTTTGGCCCATAAACCCCTGATTTTTAATATCAACCTGAACGGGAAATTGATTGCCTTGGTAACTAATTTTATTAAAATACAGGTCCTTAATGCTTAAGTCCATTCGCACGGTGGTATCTCCAAGTCCTACGGTATAAATGGGGTGAGAATAACGATAAAATGTAGGTGAATTTCCCTCGGTCACGATTCCATCAGAAACCACAATTAGCGCACTGATATTTTTGCCTTCATTAAATTGTTCCGTTTTTCGGATTGCACTATTTAAATTGGTGGATGATTGTTGAAAAGTGAGATCGTTGATCGATTCAAGTGTTCGACCATCAAGGGTGTTGTATTGAACTTCATACTTTCCATTGGCCTCATTTTTTAAAGATTCAATTAAATTAAGCTGCTCGGATAATCGCACGCTATCGCTTCCTGCGGAGATGGAGGATGAATTATCAAACAGGATTAAAAGGGTAGGTGGAATACTTTCTCTAAACCAATAGGAGAGCATGGGAGAAAGAATTAATCCAAATAAAAAAAACAGAAGTAAAGCGCGAAAAATAAATAATATCTGACGAGTAAGGCGGGTCCAAGATTCCTTTTTGGTCTGATACATCCAATAACTAATGGCTACTGAAAGTAGAAATAGGACAAGAAGTATTTCCGGTGAGGAGCTAAAAGTGATTGAAAGTGCAAGCATTTATATAAATAACGGAAGTTATGGTTTAAAAGCCAACAATTGTTCAACCATATGTTTAGACCCTATATATAAAGGAGTTCTTTGGTGTAAACGCTCTGGTTTAATACTCATTACTGGAACGGACCCATTATGTGCGATTCCACCTGCTTGCTCAACTATAAAAGCTAAGGCATTGCATTCATAAACCAATCTTAACTTTCCATTGGAATAACTTTTT
>JAHEMU010000428.1 GCA_024643485.1 Cytophagales bacterium | reverse complement strand
TTTATGGGTAGTAGTGGTTACGATGTGACAATGCTCTAATGGGTCATTCAATAATCCTCTAGCAATTAACCCAGAAGGATGTGAAATATCTGCAAGTAATACGGCACCAACCTCGTCAGCAATTTCTCTAAGACGGGCATAATCCCAATCTCTGCTATATGCCGAGGCACCACAAATGATCATTTTTGGATTTTCTTTCTTTGCCGTTTTTGCAACTTCCTCCCAATCGATAGTTCCGGTTTCCCGATCCACACCATAAAAGGAAGGTTTGTATAATTTTCCTGAAAAATTGACTGACGATCCGTGGGTTAAATGCCCACCATGCGACAAATCAAATCCCAGAATTTTATCACCTGGATTTAAACAGGCAAGCATTACTGCGGCGTTGGCTTGTGCCCCTGAGTGCGGTTGCACGTTCGCCCATTCAGCGCCAAATAATTCTTTCAATCGGTCGATGGCCAATTGCTCAATTTCGTCTACCACTTCACAACCTCCGTAGTAGCGCTTAAAGGGTAGGCCTTCCGCGTATTTATTGGTAAGAACAGATCCCATGGCCTGCATCACTTGCTCTGATGTGAAATTCTCAGAGGCAATTAATTCAATGCCTTTTTGTTGACGTTTTTTCTCTTTTTCAATTAGGGAGAATACGGTTTGATCTTTAAGCATAGTAAACGAATTATAGAGTAGTCGTATTATTTTTTCTTTAAATCGACTTTACGAATCGAAGGCGCAAAAATACATCACTAAAAAATATCTACCAATGATTCTTTTAAATACATTTTAGTTCATTGCCAAAGTTCTACCTTTTATTCCAATTTTCGAAGTCTTCCATGGTATCCAAATCAACCTCACCTTCGGAAAGGTTAATTTCTGCTATTTTAAAATGCGAATTATTGAATAGCTTTTTAGCCCCTTTATCTCCTTCGAGTTGCTGTAATTGTGGGAATAATTTCTTTGAAAATAGCGCGGGGATCCCTCGGGTGCCTCCGTAGCTCGAAACTACCATATCAGTAGATTTTGATTCGAATAGGCGTATCATGGAAGTGAAATGTAAATGTGTGACGGATGGTTGGTCAACGGCACAAATGATAACCGCCTGGCACGATTTATCTACCTTGGCAATCCCCTTCTTTATGCTAGCGGACATCCCAGAAGCCCAATGTTCATTTGTTTCTATAGAAACACCTTCCTTTACGATGACTTTACGTATCTCCTCTTCGTAAGCCCCTAAAACGACCACTACCTCCTTCACTCCAGTAGCCTTGGATTCAGAAATGATATATTGAATTAATGTAGTATCGCCAAATGGAAGAAGTGCTTTGGGTGAACCCATTCGTGTGGATCCCCCTGCGGCCAAAACAACGATGGCAATATCGTCATAACTCATTTAGAGATGATGCGGTTTTAAAATTTCTTGATTTGCTGTTCGAATATGGATTGGAGCATGGCGGTCCTTTAAAAAACCACCCGTCCTTCCATTAAAATGGGCTTTGATTTCGGAAATAATGGAAATAGCAATCTCTTCAGCTGATTCCGCGCCAAGATCTAATCCAATCGGTGCATGGACATTATCAATAAAAGTTTGATCGACGGGAGTGCCTTCAGCTCTTAGCTCATCAACCATTTTATCAAATCGTTTTTTTGGACCTAAAACACCAACATAACGAGGGTGCTGACTACTCAGTTGTTTCAATATTTCCTTGTCGTACACAAAATTGTGTGACATTAAAATGCAAGCGGTGTAAGGAGTAATTTCAAATTTTTCTAGCACATATTCCTTACGGCAATGACTTACTAACGTAGCATCTGGGAAAAGCGCTGGAGCAGTGTGCGCAACGCATTCATCCGTTACTATGGTTTTCCAACCTATTTGGCTTGCGAAAAAAGTGACTGGTTTTACATCAAATCCACCTCCAAAAATGAGTAATCGAATAGGAGGTTCTATTATTTCAAAAAACACCTCGATTTCACCTTTTGAAGTGTCAATTTGTTTCACTTGTGAAATATTGGATTCAAGGCATTCCGGGAGAAGTTCTAAAGTTTGTTTTTTTAGAGTAGTAGTATCTGCTAAAATCTCTCCTTTAGGGGTGAAAACGATCCGCTCTCCAATGTGAATTTCTGAATCGGTAGAAGCACAAACCATTCCCAGTATGCCCGGTTGATTATTTTCCAAAAAGTGTTCAAGCCATTTAATAGGATTGGTGGCACTATTACTTAAAGGCTCCAGTAAAACGTCGATAATTCCATTACACCCTAAGCCAAATGCCATGCCATTGATTTCCTCGGTGGTGTCGTAAGTGACTACCTCCGGCTTTCCTCCTTGAATCACCGTTCGGGCTTTTCTCAAAGCATCTCCTTCTAAA
>JAHEMU010000427.1 GCA_024643485.1 Cytophagales bacterium | reverse complement strand
TATTAACTGCACGCTTGGTTATTTACAATCGCTGGGGCGGAAAAGTCTTTGAAAGTAAAGATTACAAAGATGATTGGGCTGGCGAAAATGTAGAGGCTGGAACTTATTATTACAATGTTGAAGTGGATGGTGTGGCTGAATGTAAGGGGTGGGTTCAAGTAATTAAGTAGCTCTCTTGTATGCGAAAACTTACAAATCAAAACTGAAAATAAATAAAGGGCTGAATTTCTGCTGATTTAGTTTGAATTACTAGAATAATTATTGATGCCACAAGTACTGCCTTTCCGGCTAAGGGCAATTGGGTAACCCAAGTCTCGGCTCGTTTTTCTGTAGATGCAGGGATAAAATGTAAAATATATCCGACTGTCATAAGAAAGATAACTCCCTTGTATCCAGAGATAAAATCAAAAAATAATAGGCCGTTAAAGTGAGCTGTTATTTGATTAATCATTTGTCCTGCAATTTCCATGTTAGCTGCCCGAAAGAAGATCCAACTGAAACAAACAAAATGAAATGTTAGTAAAATGCCTCCAATGGACGTTAATGATTTTCCAAATGTACTAGTTGCTTTAGGGAGATTGAGTGCCGAATAATATTTGTGAATGGCTAAACCAAATCCGTGGAGCAAGCCCCACAAAATATATCTAAAGGATGCACCATGCCATAGCCCACCTAATAGCATCGTTATAAAGAGATTAATATAGGTACGAATTTTTCCTTTACGGTTTCCGCCCAACGATATGTACAAGTAATCCTTTAGCCAGGTTGATAAGGAAATATGCCAGCGTCTCCAAAACTCAGTAATGTTTTTAGATTGATAAGGAGAATCGAAATTAATAGTAAACTTAAAGCCTAGCAGCAATGCAATACCAATTGCCATATCAGAATAACCTGAGAAATCGCAATAGATTTGTAATGCATAGCCATATACACCAATCAAATTTTCCAATCCCGAATAAAGGGCGGGGGCTTCAAAAATTCGATCAACAAAATTTAAGCTGATATAGTTTGAAATAATTGCCTTCTTAAATAATCCTGTACAGATTAGGTATACTCCGCGGCCAAACATTTCCTTCGATACGAAGGTGGGTTTGTTTAACTGTGGAAGAAAATCAGCAGCCCGTATAATGGGTCCAGCAACTAATTGTGGAAAGAAGGAAACGAAAAAAGCATAGTCCAATATATTATCAACTGGTTTTATTTTATTTCTATAAACATCTATTGTATAGCTAAGCGATTGAAAGGTAAAGAAGGAAATGCCAACTGGTAAAAAGATGTCGAATGGTTGGTAAGAAATTCCTGCTGCCTTGCTAAAAATTTCATGTATAAAATTGGTGTATTTGAAATACCCTAATAATCCAATATTGGAAATTATGCTAACGGTCAAAAGCGAACTCCGCTTCCAGGGTGATGTGCTTCGATACGTAAATTGAGCGAGTGCATAATCGATGTAAGTCGTACTAAGTAATAGTAAAAAATACATTCCGCTTGACTTGTAGTAGAAGTACAGCGAAAATAGGGTAACGAAGGTTAGCTTGGTGCGATGCGTTTTACCGAGTGCATTATATAGGATAAGGAATCCTAAAAACATCAAGAGAAAGAATCCACTGTTAAAGATCAGTGGCTCTTCTGCATTATACGTAAATTGATTAATGAGTTTATGGATATCTATATCGAACATACTCATTGAATCCTTTAATTAATGCTTCGTACAGTAGAGAACCCTGCAACTGATATCCTGCTTTAGTAAAATGAATACCATCATTTTGCATTAGATTATTTTTTTTCCACAGATCAGCAGAATGACTTCCTCCACTTACAGCGTATAAATCCCAATAGGCAAAGTTGTGTTCATCGGCATAAGCAATAAGTTTAGAGCGTATGATTTCAATTCCCGGATTTCTTCGAGTTTTCTTTTTGTAGAAATCAGCGGGGGTCGTTAGTAGAAAGATTGCCTCCGGGTTTTTTGTTTTGAGTTGATTGACGAAGGTGTCGAGTTGAGTGTCAAATTTGGGATCGATATAAGGATAATCAACAGCTTCGTTGGTACCCAATGAAATAATGATTAAGTCTGGGTTTAACTCCTGGCTTTGCTCTGAAAAATATTTGGCTTCCAGATAATGTTTTACTTTGGCTCCATTGCCGCCCACGGAATGGTAAAGAATGCCAGGCTGACTGTTTTCGAGATTGATTCCATATAATATGAATTGATTTTGAGAGGGTGTTGATTTCAATGTTTGAAATTCAATTTGATTGGTGGAACTCGGTAACTGAATTTTTGAAGTGTTTGATTTTTCAACGGTGAATGGCCCTATATAGGCTAAGTATTGCCCGATAGAATCTTTTACTACCAGGTTGTAACTGGAA